>CAITHQ010000334.1 GCA_903892305.1 uncultured Alphaproteobacteria bacterium | reverse complement strand
TCGAAAAGGAAGAGATCGAAGCCGTTCGCGGCTGGCTCAGCGGCAAGGCCATGTCCATCTATGGCGGCTCATCCGAGATCCAGAACAACATCATCTCCAAGCGGATTCTGGGTTTGCCGGATACGACGCAGTCGACCTAGGAGAACGCTGGGAGGGACAGACTTCGGCTAGCCGCCCATTTTGTTCTTGTTTTGTTTTATGTGAGCCAGCTATAGAATCCGGGTGTTGGATCCACAGCCGGGTACCCCCTATGACTGCCAGACCCCTAAAGCCGCGCCGTATTGATCTGGAAAGGGATCTCGTCTACATTCCCTCTAAGGAATATTTTGTTCTTTGAGCTGGGAGGTTGAATACACCGACGAGTTCGGGCGATGGTTCGGCGATCTGCCCTGGTCAGACCAGGATGCCATCGACTTCACGGTGGACTTGCTGACCGCCCAGGGACCGAACCTGCGCTTCCCGCACTCATCCGGGATCAGCACGTCGCGACACGCCCATATGCGCGAACTGCGGATCCAGAGTGAAGGCCGCCCCCTGCGTGTCTTCTACGCCTTCGATCCGCGAAGATCAGCGATCCTGCTGATCGGCGGCGACAAGACCGGCGATGACCGCTTCTACGAACGGCTGATCCCGGTCGCAGACGATCTTTACGATGTGCACCTGCAGGAATTGAAACAGGAAGGATTGATGAAATGAGTGGTCATCAGCCGTTCTCCAACCTCAAGAAGGGCTGGAGCCCCGAACGGCTCGCCGCAAACCAGGCCCGCAAGGCGGAGCTTGGGGCCGAAGTGGTCAGCCTGGAACAACTGCGGGAGGGCCTTGGCATCAGCCAGGAGGAACTGGCCAGCCTTCTGGAGGTTCAGCAGCCGGCCATCTCGAAACTGGTCCGCCGCCCGGACATGAAGATCAGCACCCTGCGCGACCTCATCTCCGCCATGGGCGGCGAGCTACACATTACGGCGACGTTTTCCGATCGCTCCGTCGAGATTGGCAATTTTTCGGGCGTGTAAAGGTTCTGGGCGCGGTGAGGCGTTCGGTTATTGACACTGTATAGAGTTAAATCCGGATACCCGGAACTCGAAGACCAGAATCCATCCCTATTTCATACACTGTTACCGGAACTCCTGTCACCGTAACTCCAGGCGAGATTATGGGGATACTGGCCCAGTCATCGCTCAATTATAGAGGCAAGATGATAATTTTGCCTATTCCTCCAAGAAGATGCGGTCAGGTTTGGGCGTTTCTGCCAAATAGAAATGAGAGACTTGGTGTGGGCCTCTGAACTGTAGTCGCTCAGGGGTAGGATCGAATTTTCTGAAACGACACTTTTCCAGGAATGTGCGCGCGCTTTCAATATCATCATGATCTGATTGAAAATAAACTTCGCCATACATCGTCATAAAGTGGATGCGCACCGAGCCTTGGATATTAAATTCAATAGCAGCGCAATCAAAAGCCAAGAATTCAAGTAATTTTTCCCACCATTCCACAATTTCTATTTTCATTTTAAACTCCCTCTAATCTCAGAATTTGGTTTTTAGCCCTTTGTCTACGCGGGAACAAACCCCGTCATGGCCGGCGATATCGGCGACCACTTGAACGACAATGGTCATGAAGGACTGTGACGATAGCCCCGCTGTCGTCAGCCACAACAACAGCTAGTGACGCTAGGCGGTCAGCCTTCGGCCCAATCGAAGCGCGCAGTTCGCGGCCCCTCAGCCAGTCGCGGCTACACCGCAATGTCGTGCAGCCATTGCCAGCATGTATTTCAATGTCGGCGTGGGTAATCATGGCATCAAGCAAGTCATAGGGAATGCCGCGTTGGCTGGCACGAATGTTCGCGTGTCTCGTAAGGTGCAAGTCGGGCATGGCGGAATCCCCGGGGTCTCTGTTGGTCAAGAGGTTGGCGGCGTACGATCAGTCACAAGTACTGATTCAGACAGGCGAAGTCTGTATGAAGATATCGATGCCCCATTGAAGGCCGAAAGCTTCTGACGAGGCCCGGATTAGGCGGCTTATATCCAGGCTGGAGTAGTTAGTTCCCATGAACCAGCCCGGGATAAACTCGCGGGACAAGTGGCCAAGGTCTGGCCGACCAGGATAGAGCCCGTCGCTCGTGTTAGAAACCAATGGACGTATCCGCCCCCTAACACTTTGG
>CAITHQ010000333.1 GCA_903892305.1 uncultured Alphaproteobacteria bacterium | reverse complement strand
TAAATCTTGTGTTGAACAGTGGCCCAGAGCAGCCCGTCCGGTTCAATGGGGTCTGGACGGCTGCGGGCGGCCAGGGCACCGGGCGTATTTCCCTTCTAGCCTCCAGCCTCACCCGCGACCTTGCCTCCCGGCTTGGCCCTGAGGCCCGTCTGGCGTTTTCTGGACGTCGATCGGGTAAAGACAAGTTCAGTCTCAGGGGCCGTGTCGATCTGGACAATATTGCGCTGCTTGCCGCTTGTGAGGCTTATCTGGATGATCGAAGACTGGGCCCAGATGGCCTGGATCTTGTCCTAACCGCGCCGGCCTTGAGTAAGCTCGTCCCCGGACTTCCTGCCGGAGCCATGCGACTTGCCGGTCGGCTCAAAAGTAAGGCGGATCAGTGGCGTTTCGAGGGAACCGGGTCGGTGGCGGCCCTGGCCTATGGCGATTATCGCCTTGCCCAGGTGGCTGGTCCCCTGACCCTTGCCTCGAAAAAGGGTGAGATGAGGCTGACGGGACATCTCAATGGCTTGGGTGGCCAGGGAACCAGCTATGCGTTTGCCGTTCTGGGAGCTAGGCCAAGCCTGGACATGGATATGGTACGCCTTTCGGATGGCCGCTTGGCTCTCAATAACCTGGATGTTCGGGGCCAGGGCCTCAGGCTTTTGGCGCAGGGGCGACGCAGCCTGTTTGGCGGCCTATCACTGAAGGGCAGGGCCGAGGCCTCTAACCTTGCCATGGCCAGGCTCGGGGCCCGTGGCGGCGCTGTGGTGTCCTGGAGTGCCGACCAAGGCGGTGCAGGCAAGCCCTGGAACCTCAGTCTTGACGGGAAAGGCCAGGGGCTGGCGACTGGCTATCCTGCCCTGGACCGATTATTGGGCCAGAGCCCCCGATTGGCGGCCAAGGGCGGGATTAATGGCGATCGTCTGACCCTGACCAAAGCCAGTCTCGATGGCGCGGCCCTACATGCCTCGACCCAGGGACAGGCGAGACTGGGCGGGATCCTAGAGTTTGGGCTGACCTGGTCAGCGGATGGCCCCTTCCGCTTCGGACCTCTGGAAATCACAGGTCGGGCCAAGGGCAGCGGGACCCTGGGAGGCACCCTAGCGGAACCCAGGGCTGAGCTTGGCGCGGACTTCGAGACCGTCGACATTCCAAACCTGCCACTCACCGCAGCGCATCTGATCCTGACCTTCCAGAAGGGCCAGACCTCCAGCCTGGGGGGCTTCGCCATCCATGCCACCAGTGCCTATGGCCCAGCGTCAGCGAAGTCCGATTTCGGCTTCAGCGATGGCAACCTAAACCTGACCGGCCTTGTCCTGGATGCCGGAGGGGTCATGGCGAGCGGCGACCTTGCCCTCCGGCCGGGCAACGGCACCCGGGCCGCCCTTGCGGTGACTGTGCGGCCAGGTGCGCTTATCGAGAAGGGTGAAATCCACGGCCATGCCCAGATCGCCGATGCAGATGATGGGCCCCACGCCAAACTGGCCCTGGATTTGGTGGGCGTGGTTCTGCCGGGACAGGCCTTGGCCATCAGCACCGGTCAGCTTTCTGCGGAAGGCCCCCTCTCGCACCTGTCTTACCAACTCAAGGCAGATGGCCCCTCCCAGGCCGGAAAATGGGCGCTCAGTGGCGCTGGCAAAATTACCCTTGAGGATCACAACTACCGGCTAGGCTTTGAGGGCGGAGGTCATCTCGGCGCTCACACCCTGAAAACCCTAGAGCCCGCGGAATTCAGCTACCACGGGGGAAAGACCAGTGGCCGTGTCCGGCTTGCGGCAAATGACGGTGGCAGGCTTGATTTGGATGGCGGCTTTACCGAGACGACAGCAGACCTCAAGGCCCGCTTGTCGGACATTAGTCTGGGGATTTTCGACCAGGACCTGACGGGCAAGGTCGATGCTAATCTTGTCCTGACCGGGCAAGCCGGAAATCTGACCGGTGACTTAAAGGCTGACCTGCAAGGGGCCCGGGGACTCGGTGCCAACCTTGCTGAGGGCCTCGACGGCAGGCTTAATGCCCATCTTGCCGACGACCAGATCCAGATCGATAGTCAGCTTGAAAATAGTCAGGGTCTGAAGGCGCAGGCCGACCTCGTCCTGGCCGCGGATACCTCGGCGGTGCCTTTCCGCATCGCGGTCAATCATAACAAGGCCCTGCACGGTCGTGTGTTTGCTGACGGGGAGGTCAAACCCCTGTGGGACCTTCTGGTGGGAGGCGATCGGGAGCTTGCGGGCCATGTCCATCTCGAAGGCCAACTGGCTGGGACCCTCGCCGACATCCGCGCCCTTGGTCAGGCCAAGGTGGATAATGGCCGGTTCTCCGACGGGGGTACGGGGTTAGTTCTGCGGGACGTCGCTTTGCGCGCTGAGCTTGCCGACCAGGCTATCAACATAGACCAAGT
>CAITHQ010000332.1 GCA_903892305.1 uncultured Alphaproteobacteria bacterium | reverse complement strand
TGCGCCATCGAGTTGGTGAACCAGGCCAATGCTCAAGGGTTGGTCATAGACCGGATCGTCACTGCGACCGGCAGCGCTGGCACCCACGCCGGGCTGGTGGCGGGCTTGGCCCTGGTGGGTGCCGATATTCCCATCCTCGGCATTGGCGTCCGCGCGCCGAAGGAAACCCAGGAGGCCAATGTCCACAAGCTAGCCGTGGCGACCGCCGAACTGCTGGGCCACGGCGACCGGGTCACTCGAGATATGACCGTGGCCAATTGCGATTATGTGGGTGCGGGCTATGGCTTGGTAGACGACGCCGTCATTGATGCCCTGAAACTCGCTGCCCGGACCGAGGCCCTTCTGCTGGACCCGGTCTATACCGGCAAGGCCATGAAGGGTCTGATCGACCTTTGCAAAAAAGGCCACTTCAAGGATGAGACTGTGGTCTTTCTTCATACCGGCGGTGCCCAGGGGCTGTCGGGTTATGCAACCGTTCTGGAAGGACATCTGGCATGAGCAAGGTGCTTGGTGTTCTAGGGGGCATGGGCCCTGCGGCCACCCTCGACTTCCTGACCAAGATCCAGGCCTTCACCCCAGCCAAGAAGGATCAGGACCACATTCGGGTCCTTGTGGACATCAATCCCCAGGTGCCAGATCGCAATGATCCCTTCGCCAAACCTGGCCCTATTCTTGCGGAAATGGCCGGTGCCTTGCGCGGTGCAGGGGCTGATCTCCTGGCCATCGCCTGCAATACCGCCCATGTCCATGCGGGCCTGATCAGCCGCTCATCTGGCCTGCCCTTAATAGACATGATCGCCACCAGCGCCCGGGCGGCGCGCGATACCGGGGCCCGCCGTGCTGGGGTTCTGGGCACTAGAGATGCGGTCAAACTCTATCACGAATATCTGGCGGCCCAGGGCATGGGCCTGGTCACACTGCCCCCCGAAGCACAGACTGGGTTCATGACCCTGCTGAATATGATCAAGGCTGGAGATCGCAGCGCGGGCGTCAGACAGGGCATGGCTGACCTGGCTCAGATTCTGGTCAGCGAAGGTGCCGAGGCGATCATCGCTGGCTGCACAGAGGTTCCCCTGGTTCTGACGCCAAGTGAGGTTTCCGTCCCACTGTTGGATGCCAGTGAGCTGCTGGCACGCCGCTGCGTCAATGTCTGCCTTGGCCTGGAGCCCGTGCCCGTTCTTGAAGGCTAAAGCTCTGACGCCTTGAAGGTATTGCAGGACGCAGGGTCGCCGGACTGGACGCCCGCCCTGAACCACCGCATGCGCTGGGCGCTGGTACCGTGGGTGAAGGCATCGGGAACCACCTGACCCTGGGTTTGCTTCTGCAAGGTGTCGTCACCGACCGCTGAGGCCGCACGCAGTCCATCCTCGACATCCCTGGGATCGAGGGCAACCCGTCCGCCCGACACCTCTGCGGCATGGGCCACCCAGACCCCCGCAAAACAGTCTGCCTGAAGCTCAAGCCGAACCGATCCGGACGAAGCGCCCCGGGCACCCAGACGTCGGGATTGCTCCGCTGCGCCGGTAAGCTGCTGGACATGATGGCCGATTTCGTGGGCTATGACATAGGCCCGCGCGGCCTCGCCGCCAGCCCCGAACCGCCCCTCCAGCTCCTGCCAAAAGCTGAGGTCCAGATAGACCTTCTGATCCTGCGGGCAATAAAAGGGGCCCATGGCGCTCTGGCCGGTCCCACAGCCTGTCGGAGTCGCTTGCTGATAGATGACAATCCCAGCTGGCCGCTGATAGGTGCTGCCCGACTGCTGAAAAATCGGGGTCCAGACATCGGTGGTCGACTGTTCGATGACGTCGACGAACTGGGCGTCCCGGTCACCCGGCGTGCCCTTTGTACCCACCTGCTGTTCCTGCTGGGCTGTAGCCCCATTGATCTGATTGACGGCATTTAGGGTGTCCGACGGGCTAATGCCGAACACAAAATAGCCGATGGCGGCCAGGACAAGGCCTCCGACGCCTATG
>CAITHQ010000331.1 GCA_903892305.1 uncultured Alphaproteobacteria bacterium | reverse complement strand
CGATCTTCTTATGGAGGACGCGGTTGTGCTTGAGGTTATGCAGCAAGGCCGCAGGGGTCAGGTCAGGATCCGATGTCAGGAAGACGGCCGTGCCCTCAGCCCGATAGGCCGAGGAGTTGGCGAAGACTGGGACCATGTCCTCAAGGGGCACACTTTCCGCAGCCACTTTTTCGCTGATCAGCTCAGTTCCTCGAACCCAGGTCGCCATGAGAGTGAAGACTGCACCACCAAGTATCAGGGGCACGAAACCGCCGGACAGGATTTTTAGCCCATTGGCCCCCAAGAAGACCATGTCGATGGCAAAGAGCGGACCGATCAGTATCAAGGCCTGCCACAAGGCCCACTTCCAGCGCCGACGCACGACAATGAAGGCCAGGCAGGTGGTGACCGCCATGGTCCCCGTCACAGCCAAGCCATAGGCATGGGCCAGGTCCGACGAGGTCTTAAAGACTGCGATCAGCAGGATCACGCCTATGCACAGCATCAGATTGATCTGCGGCATATAGATTTCGCCAGCCTGGGTCGGCGAGGTCCGCAGGACCGTCATACGCGGTAGCAGACCCAGTTGAATGGCTTGGCTGGTCAAGGAGAAGGCACCGGTAATCACGGCTTGGGCTGCGATTATGGTGGCGGCAGTCGCCAAGACCACGAGGGGCGCGCGATAGGCCTCTGGTGCCATGAGGAAGAACCAATCACCGTTTTGCACAGCGCGGCCATGGGCCTCGGTGATCAAGTGCAGGACAAATGCACCTTGGCCCAAATAATTGAGCATAAGCGCCGGCAGGACAAAACCGACCCATGAGGCTTGGATCGGCCAGCGGCCGAAATGTCCCATGTCAGCATAAAGCGCCTCTGCACCCGTCACAGTTAGGAAAACTGACCCCAGCACAAAGAGACCCGCGACACCGTGATGGGCCAGGAACCGAACGGCATGAACAGGATTAAGAGCTCCGGCGACAGACGGTGCGTGCACAATATGGGTCACCCCAAGCAGGGCGATGACCATGAACCAGACAACGCAAATCGGACCGAAGTAGCGGCCCATGCCTGAGGTGCCCTTGGACTGGACAGCAAACAGCACCACCAGAATGGTCAAGCTGGACACCAGGACGACAGGCAGGGTCACACCCGCCGAAATCGAAGGAATGCTCCTCAGGCCCTCAATCGCAGAGAGGACCGACATGGCAGGGGTAATGATCGCATCGCCGTAGAATAGGGAGGCACCAGCGCAAGCCAGGAAGAAGATCAGCGGGGTGCGTCGGCCGACGGCACTCTGGGCCAAAGCCGCCAGTGACAGGACGCCGCCCTCGCCGCGGTTATCGGCCCGCATCAAGAAGAAGACATACTTAACCGTCACCACCAAGAAGAGCGCCCAAAGCGCCAAAGATGTGACTCCCATGACCGAACCGACCGTCATTCTGGCCTCGCCGGTCTGTGCCAAGGCCTCGCGGAAGGCGTAGAGGGGGCTCGTGCCGATATCACCAAAGACCACGCCGACACTGCCCAAGGCCAGAGTCCAGAAGCGCGCGTCGCCTTTGTGGGCGGACGTGGAGAGATCGGAGGAAGGCGATTGAGCTTTTGCGGACGTGGCGAGATTGTTCTCACCCGTCATGAAGAAAGCGCTCCTTGAGTCCCGGAGAGCCGTCCCTCCAGAAAACATGCTGCAGCGCAATACGCCTAAGTTTCACGCGTGCAAAGGGGCATTTTCGAACCTTCTGGACCAAGCCGAAATTTGGTCCATATTCTGGATTTAGTGTTCCGATCCAGCCTCGCAGGAGACGACTATGAAACCTCCAATTCTAAGCCTTATCGCCGCGACTGCCCTGTCCGCTTTCGCCACAACGGCTTCAGCAGACTGCTTCCGACTGAGTGACATCAACTCTCATTCGATCGGGGACAAAAAGACCATGTACCTCGCCGTCGGTCGCCATGATGTTTACAAGGTG
>CAITHQ010000330.1 GCA_903892305.1 uncultured Alphaproteobacteria bacterium | reverse complement strand
GGTCTTGTCCTCGACGGCGACGGGAAGGGGATTATGGGTGGTCTGGTCGCTCAATGCGGCCTCCTGTGAAATAGTCCTACTGAATGTGGGGGCTTTTTGCAGGATTTCCAGCTTAATTCGGTGTCATGTTCGGGCGCTGACCCCCGTACAACCGTAATCTCCACCCCCGCCGACTGGGCGTGGGGCCCCCTTGCATAGCCTGGGGACAGCCCGTATCCGCAGGTTATGACTTCGGATTCAGCCAAGCCGCCACACCCCCGCGCCCGGCGCGCTCCACCGCCGGAACAGGATGGGCGAATGGAGCGGGGTCGCGTGACCCGTGGGAAGATCATAGCCGCCTTGCTCGACCTCATTCGCGCGGGAAATCTAAGTCCAACAGCTGATGATGTGGCCCAGTATGCCAATGTCGGAGATCGAACTGTTTTCCGGCACTTCCAGGACATGGAGTCGCTGTTTGAGGAGATGAACACCAAGCTCACCTCTTTGGTGCAACCGCTGCTGTTGCAAACGTCTTGGGACGGCCCGCTGGCCCGACGGATTGAGCAACTGGTTGCGGCCAGGGCGGCGATATTCGAGCAGATCACCCCCTACTATCTCTCGGGCGAAACGCGCCTTCACGCCTCGCCGACGCTCCAACGCGCCAGGGCGCAATTCGCAACACAGCAGCGCCGCCAACTTCTTGCCTGTTTGCCGGAGATGGCAGAACGGCCCGAGGTCGCTGCAGCGGTAGAACTTCTGACCTCTATGGAAGGCTGGCTCCGATTGCGTCGCGCGCAGGGCCTGAGCGCTGACCCCAGCCAGCAGGCGATCGTCGCCGCCGTGAGTCGGCTGCTGTCCAGCTGAGCATCCAAGGCTGATGGGGGGCGATCTTCCCATCTCGGTGGCAGCTCCCGTTGCCAAGCATCATCGCATCATATAATGACATAGATACTGTCAATATATTCCATGTTTCGGCGCGACCTTCAGCCCAGAGTAGATCCATGAAAATCCTACGGACCCCCGACGACTGCTTCGAAAACCTGCCAGAATTTCCTTGGGCGCCTCACTATACGACCGTCCAGGACGATGACGGGACCGAGGTCCGCATTCATTGTATCGACGAAGGTCCGCAGGACGCGGCACCGATCCTGTTGATGCATGGCAATCCGACCTGGGCCTACCTCTATCGCCACATGATCCCTGGACTGCTCGCGACCGGGCGACGGGTTATCGCTGTCGACCTCGTCGGGTGCGGACGCTCTGACAAGCCTGCGGCGAAGGACGATTACACCCTCGCGCGGCACTATGACTGGATGGGTAAATGGCTCACCCAGATGGATCTGACGGACATCACACTGTTCTGCCAGGACTGGGGCGGCAATATCGGCCTCTATCTCGTGGCGCAGCACCCTGAGCGCTTCGCCCGCGTGATCGCCTCTAACACCGGCCTGCCGCTGGGCGAGGGCGAGAGTGACTTCATGAAGATGTGGGTCGGCATGATGCGCGAAGCCACAGTCTTTCCCTGGCAGATGTTGGAAGCCGGCATGCAGCGAAAGCTCACCGGGGGCGAGCTGGCGGCCTATCGCGCGCCCTTTCCGTCGTCAGAGTATGAAGCCGGCATCATCCAGTTCCCGGTCCTGATCGCCGTGCAGACCGACAATCCGGGTGCCCCATTGAACCGGGAGGCCTGGGCGAAACTGGCGACCTTTGACCGCCCGTTCCTGACTCTGTTCGGCGATCTCGATCCGGTCGCCAAGGGATGGGACAAGCGTGCGCAGGCGCATATTCCCGGCGCGGCCGGTCAGAAGCACCACAACATTCCCACGGCGAACCATTTCATCCAGGAAGACGCGCCGGAGGAACTGCTCGCCCACATCATCCCCTTTCTTGACGTGAATTGAGGAGGCTGGTCCCATGGCCCTGCTGCCCCCAAGCACCAACGCAGACTATCGCGGCTCGCGCTTTTCTACCTGGTTCCTCTGCCTCTCAGCAGTGCTAACCAGCGGTCCGGGGATGATCCATTACTTCCTGCCCGACGGCGGCGCCGGGGTCATCGC
>CAITHQ010000329.1 GCA_903892305.1 uncultured Alphaproteobacteria bacterium | reverse complement strand
GGGCGTGATACATCCATCGGTCATCCCGGCAGAGGCCGGGATCCAGGTCGTAAGGCTGTGACCTTGACCAGCATCCAAGGAGCGACCTTTCCGGACTTGCCGCGCCCTATGACCTGGATCCCAGCCTTCGCCGGAGTGACCGGAGAAGGGGCTAGGCGGAAAGGGTAGGAGTCGACAGAACCTTCCCCTGCCGGGTAATCAGACTGCGGTAACCCGTCGGAGGAAAACCCCATGGAGCTCGAATGCTTCCCCACTGCGTCGCGGCCCCCAGAGCTTGTCCCCGGGCGGCCAGAGCGCGCCTGGATGGACGCCTTCCCATCCCGCCATCCCTATCGCTGCCTGCCGCTCACCATGGCCAATACCAGCGGCTGGGAAATGCTCTGCCCCATGTCCTTCACCGCCGAGTGGAATGGTGGCCCAGATGCCCACGACATTAAGCTGACCCCTGACCGACCTCATTCCGACTTCCATGAGTTCGTCAAAAGCCACTTCACCCACGGGGTGATCACCATGCATCCGGGCTATCTGTTCCGCACGCCCCCGGGCTGGTCGATCCTGACGCAAGGCCCGCCCAACCACGTGAAGGATGGCATACAGCCCCTGTCTGGCCTGGTGGAAACCGACTGGCTGCCCTTCACCTTCACCATGAACTGGATCTTCACCCGCCCTGGCCGGGTGCGCTTTGAAAAGGGCGAGCCCTTCTGCTTCATCACCTTGATGCAGGACAAGGCCCTGGAAACCGTCCAGCCTGTGATCAAGCGCATGGACTCCAACCCCGAGCTCCGCGACCAGTACGACACCTGGGAAAAGCACCGCACCGCCTTCAACAAGGCCATATTCCGCCTCGACCCCGAGGCCACCAAGGCCGCCTGGCAACGCTATTACTTCAAGGGCGAAATTCCCGAAGGCGCTGGGGAGGCCCCCAAGGACCACGTCAACAAACGCCGTCTCAAGACCCCCCGCTTCAAGGGCTGATGGAAAGAGTTGTCACAAGGCCCCAGAGGAAGCCTTGCCAAGCTTGAAGGCCTCTGCCATAAGCCCGCTCTCGAATTTCGAGGCCGCCAGGACTTCCGGCACGCCTTGAGGAGCGCGGGCGTAGCTCAGTGGTAGAGCACAACCTTGCCAAGGTTGGGGTCGAGAGTTCGAATCTCTTCGCCCGCTCCAGAAATTCGATAGCCACGACATTTAGTTGAGATCGGGCGAGAGCCCTGTTTCCGCTCGTCTGATCCTAGGACTTCGCGGCGAACGTCTCGCCCAGCGCCCTCAACACCCCACTCCAATCCCCCGCCACCTGCTGCCGGTAGAGCCGCGTTGTCGGGTACCAAGGGCTGTCGCTTCGTCTCTCCAACCATCGCCAGTCAGCACTGTTATGGAGCAGGAGGGTGGTGGGCTTGGCCAGCGCCCCGGAGAGGTGGGCGACGGCGGTGTCTATGGTGATGACCTGGTCTAGGGTTTCGATCAGAGCGGCTGTGTCGGCAAAGTCGTTCAGGGTCGGGACGGTGATGTCCGGACGCTTCGCCAGCAGGGCGCGGTCGGCCGGTCGAAAGGCGATGTTGAGGCAGAAGAGGTCCGCGTCCGCAGGAAGGGCCGCGATGAGGTCGGCCAGGGGCAGACTGCGGGGGTCCTGACGCTCGTCCTCGAAATGATTAAAGCTTCCGCTCCAGCTCAGGCCCAGTCTTGGTCGTCCCGTCTGTCGGGGATGACGCCCGTGCCAAGCCGCCACCCGTGCGGGTTCGGCCCGCAGATAGGGGGCCTGGCCGGGAATGGTTTCCAGGGTCGTGCCAAAGGCTAGGGGAAGGCTGAGGAGGGGACAGTAGAGATCAAACTCTGGATAGGGCTCGCCCTTGGTGATGAGGGTTTCGACCCCTTCAAGGCTGGTCATCAGGTCGCGGAGGTTGGCTTCCACCTCCAATATCACCCTGGCGCCCCGGGCCGCCACCAGGGGGGCATAGCGGCAGAATTGCAAGACATCGCCAAATCCCTGCTCGCCCTGCAACAGGATTGTCTTGCCCCTTAGGTCCGTATCGCCCCGCCATTGGGGCTTGTCATGCACGGGCGGTGTCCGGCCCGAGGCCTGCCAACGGAATTCGTGCAGGGGCCAGCCCGCTGCCAGATCGCCGGTTAGCAAGAGGGCCCAGGCCTTGTTCCAGCTGGCCTCGGGCTGGTTGGGGTCTAGGGCTAGGGCCCGGTCATAGCTGGCCATGGCTTCCTGAAGACGGTCGAGGTCTTTCAGTACATTGCCCCGGTTCGACCAAGCCTGGGTGTAGGCTGGATCCAGCGCGAGCGCGCGCTCAATTGAGATCAGGGCATCGCTTGGCTGATTGAGGGCCCTGAGCACTCGGGCGCGGTCAAGAAGGCCGTCCACGAAATCGGGCTCATGAACCAGGGCCTGATCGATGAAGGCCAGGGCAATGCTATGCCAGCCCCGCTGCAGGGCAATGACCCCGATCAGTCGCAGGGCCCCAACATTTGCTGGGTCCTGGGTGAGGATGTCTTCATAGATTGCCTGAGCCTCGTCCAGGCAACCCTGACGGTGAAGGTCGAGACCGGTTTGTAGTCGGGCAGAGAGGGGCATGGGGCTCGGGCCTGGGTCGGTCGATTGGTCTGGCATTTGGTGCTGAATCGGCCTGTCGCGCCACCCTGTCGTGATCTTGGGTGCTGGTCAGGCGCGGGTGGCTCTGCCAGAAACGGTATTAAGACGAGGAGAGGCTTTCATGAACCCCAAGGCAGAATTCGACATCATTGTTTACGGCGCGACCGGCTTTACCGGACGGCTGGTGGCGGAATATTTGGCGCAGACCTATGGGGTTGGCGGCGAGATTAAATGGGCCATGGCGGGTCGCTCGGCCGACAAGCTGGCCCAGGTGCGCGATGAGATCGGTGCGCCGGCTAACACGCCCCTGATCATTGCTGATGCCGGGGACGCGGCCTCGGTCAAGGCTATGGTGGAGGCCACCAAGGCGGTGCTCACCACGGTTGGGCCTTATCAACTTTACGGTTCGGACCTCGTGGCGGCCTGCGCGGCGG
>CAITHQ010000328.1 GCA_903892305.1 uncultured Alphaproteobacteria bacterium | reverse complement strand
TGGGCTAAGGCAGCAAAGGCCAGTGCGGCCAAGGTCAGGCGTGGAACGTTCAAGGCAATCACTCCTCAGATCAAGTCAGGCTAAACTACGAGTCGTGCGCCACGCCTTTGCCCTAGGGCTTGAGATTGGAAAGGAAAACTCTGACATCAGCAGCTGATTTCGCAGGAATCTGCTCCATCGGAACGTGGCCAACCCCCGGATAGAGGATCAGCTGCGCACCAGGAATAGCCGCCGCAAGGGCCTTGCCAGCCTCAACTGGGATCACCGTATCGGCCTCCCCATGTAAAACCAGGGTCGGGGCATGAATGGCTTGGAAGGTCGCAGGCGTCACAGGCATGCGAGGTCCCGGCTGGGACGACATCAGCAATTCCCTATGCCCCGGAGCAAGTGCGAGATCGACATAGCGATCAACCAAGGCCGGAGTGACCAGGGATTGATCCACATAGGCCTGCTTGAGGCCCTTTTCGGCCAGGGGACGGGGATTGATCTGTTTCAGGATCGACCGCCCCATGGGGCTGCGCATAATCATGAAAACCAGGGGCGGCCCCTCGCCCTTGGGCTTTTCACCGGCCTTTGGGGCCGGCGGCAAGCCTACGGAGTCCACTAGGACCAGGGCACGGACCCGGTCGGGGTGGGCCAGGGCATAGTTCCAAGATACGCCCCCGCCCATAGAATTTCCCGCCAGGACGAAGTGATCGACCTTCAGGGCATGGGTCAGTTGGTCAACAATTTCCACCTGGCCCTCGGTGGAGACCTGATAGCCGGCCGGAACCGTGGTTAGGCCATGAGCGGCCAGATCCAAGGTGATGATCCGATAGTCCGGACCCAGCTGGGCGACCCAAGGTTCCCAGGCATCGAGGTTTGCAGAAAAGCCATGGATCATGACGATGGGCGGCGCATCGGCCTTGCCCTGGTCTCGGTAATGGACCC
Source organism: uncultured Alphaproteobacteria bacterium (assembly GCA_903892305.1). Taxonomy (GTDB): domain Bacteria; phylum Pseudomonadota; class Alphaproteobacteria; order Caulobacterales; family Caulobacteraceae; genus Phenylobacterium. The sequence continues at coordinate 1,058 of CAITHQ010000328.1, read as the reverse complement.
CGACACCGTCCGGCAGGGTCATGAACCGTGAGGCCGGTGAAGCATATTTCGCCTTTAGATCGGCATAGGGCAGGTCCTTGGCACAGCCACCGAGGGCCAAGACAAGGGTAAGGGCCGCAAAGAGCTTGCGCATGGGCTTTGAACTCCAGGTTTACTGCAGGCCGAGGCGCTGAAGTTGCGACTTCGGTGCCTCGATTTCGATAAGGGCGGCGCGGAGCTGATCGGCAAGATCAGCCTCAAGTGCCGTTCCCGCAAGATTGCGATCTTCGCCCGGATCTTCAAGCCTGTCGAACAGGTGATGACCGGTCGGCTTCGTCCGCGCCCAGAAGGGGATGGGATCCCCAGCATTGAAGGTCTGATGGATTACCGGGACGCTAGATCCCGGCATGCGATCCAGGAAGGCCCGATCATCAGGAAGGGGCAGGGCCAGATACTTGTCGACCACGTGTGTCGGCATGGTGGACCAGCGGTTGGAGAGCATGGAGAGCGGCTCATTGGCCCCCACCGGTCCCCGGGCATATTTGTGGGTCGCTGTCACCAGATGGACCTCGCGACCCCAGACCCCGGTAAGCAGGCTGTCGCGGATGGATGTCGCCTCACCCCTTAGCAGGGGCAGAAGGGACCGCCCATGGGTCCTCTGCCGGGCACCGACCCCAAACATGTCGGCCAAGGTGGCGTAAATATCGACGCTGGTGGTCAGGGCGTTGCAGGCCCCCGGGGCAATGCCGGGATGGCGGATCAGCAGGGGCACATGACCGAGCGTGTTGTAAATGGGCACACCGGGCTTGCCCCAGATGTCCTTCTCCCCAAGATAGTGGCCGTGGTCGGTGCAGATCACCACCAGGGTGTCATCGGTCAGACCCTTGTCGTCTATGGCCTTCAGCACCTTGCCGAGCCAGTGATCGATCATGGACAACTTGCCACCATAAGAGGCGCGAAGCTGCCGGGCTTGGCGCTCTGTGAGAATCCCCTTTTCCAGGGCACCCTGAATGTAGGGCGGCCAGATCAGGTGCGGACCTTCCCAGTCCGGGTCATATTTCGAGGCCCAGGGCTCGGGG
>CAITHQ010000327.1 GCA_903892305.1 uncultured Alphaproteobacteria bacterium | reverse complement strand
GCCAATCCTCTGAGCTTCTATGTGGATCTCCACGGCGAAGGCGAGATCGATCCGGCCAAGCTGGAACTGGCCCTGCCGCAGATGATTGGCGGTGCCACACCTCGCGCCATCCGCGAGCACCTCAAACTGAACCGCCCGATCTATGCGCGCACGGCGGCCTATGGCCACTTCGGCCGTCAGCCGGACAATGAGGGCGGCTTCTCCTGGGAAAAGACCGACCTGGTGGATAAGATCAAGGCCCTGGCCTAGTCCTATTGCGCTCTATAGAGGGGGCGGGACATGGATAGTCCCCCGCCCCTTCGATCTTTTGGCCGCCTGAAATCGCGGACGATCAAGCCGCGTCAGGCCGCCCTGATGACGGACCTGTTGCCAGCCCTGCGGGCGCCAGAAACCGACTTTCATCCGCAATCCCTTATGCCGGACGCAGCTGAAGTCTGGCTGGAAATCGGATTTGGCGGCGGCGAGCATATGGCCGCACAGGCCGCCCGTCGGCGCGACGTGCTGGTGCTTGGGGCCGAGCCTTTCCAAAACGGCGTGGCTAGCACCCTGCGTCATATCGAAGAGGCCGACTTAAAGAATGTCCGCCTGCATGATGGCGATGTTCGGGACATGCTGGCCCGCATGCCTGACGCCTGCCTCGACCGGGTTTTCATCCTGTTCCCCGATCCCTGGCCCAAGGCCCGGCACAATAAGCGCAGGCTGGTGAATGAAGATCTGCTGGCCGAACTGGCGCGGCTGATGAAACCGGGAGCGCCCTTAAGGTTCGCTACTGATTGGGCCGACTATGCGGACCGGACCCTTGAGCGTGTGCTAAAAACGCAGGACTTTTCCTGGCCAGCCCAGGGCCCCGACGACTGGCGCCGCCCGCCCCTTGATCACATCACCACCCGCTATGAACAGAAGGGCCTCGGCGACTGCGCACCGGTCTTCCTGGATTTCGTCCGAACCTAACTTGCGAGTCGATTGCGCTGGGATCGATGCCTAAAACCACTAGAAGTATGCCTATGGCTACAACTGCACCCCTGACAGCGGCTCAGACCGCAAAGCTGACCAGATGGGTCTCGCTCTTGTCCGTCTCTATGGCGGCACTTTTGGTGACCCTTAAGGCTGTGGCTTGGATCGCCTCGGGGTCGGTGGCCCTGCTGGCCTCCATGGCAGATTCAGGGCTGGACCTCATCGCCTCCCTGGTGACGTTTTTCGCGGTCCGTTACGCCGCCGCCCCGCCAGACGACGAGCATAGGTTTGGACACGGCAAGGCCGAAGCCTTTGCAAGTCTGGTTCAGGCTGGGCTTGTCTTTGCTTCAGCCGCCCTGATTGGTCAGGAAGCCATCCGACATCTCTATGAGCCCCATCCCTTGGCCAAGGAGGGTTGGGCCATCATTGTCATGGTGCTTTCGACGGTTCTGACCATGGGCCTGTTGGTCGCTCAGACACGTGTCCTGCGTCAGACACAATCAGTGGCCATCAGCGGTGACCGGGCCCACTATACGACGGACCTCGCCTCCAACCTGATTGCCCTGGTCGGTATTGGGGCCTCTTCGATCTTAGGATTGAACAATCTAGATGCGATCGCCGCTCTGGGTGTGACCCTACTTCTGCTCTGGGGGGCGGTCAGTGTCTTCCGCGAGGCGGCCAACCAGCTGATGGATCGCGAACTTCCCGAAGATCAGCGGCGACAAATTGTCGCTCTAATGACCCAGGACCCGAAGATTTCAGACGTGCACCAGCTAAGAACCCGCAGCTCAGGTCCCTATGTGCATATTCAAATGCACGTCGATCTAGACCCCGATCTAAGCCTGGAAGAGGCGCACCGCCTAATGGTGGCTGCTGAAAACCGACTTTTGGCCGCCTTTCCCGCGGCCGATATCATCCTGCATCCCGACCCACATGGTCGTGCAGAGCCTCATGGTGGAGCCTTTTCCGAAAATCACGCGGGCGTGGCCGCTTAGTAAACACCGCCTTAAGACATGGTGTGGTCTACGAAGTCGGATATGACGCCGTAGACTATGACTGTCCGCACCCTTCACCATTTTCCATTGGACCCCGCATCCCGACAGGTTCGCCTGGCCCTCGGTGAAAAGCGGCTGGCGTTTGGCGAACACACGGTGCGTTATTGGGAACGTCCTGCAGATCTGATGGCTCTCAATCCCTCTGGTCTGACCCCGGTCATGGTTGAAGACGACCTGGTGCTTTGCGAAAGCCGGGCCATTCTCGACCATCTGGAAGAAACCTGCCCCGAACCGCCCCTGCTCGGGCGTGAGCCCAAGGACCGCGCCGAGGCCCGGCGGCTGCTGCAGTGGTTTGACCGCAAGTTTGACTATGAGGTCGGCGGCTATCTGCTTCATGAAAAGATGGAAAAGCGCCTGCTTGGCCTTGGGGCACCCGACCTCGCCAGCCTGCGCCAGGGGCGTGAGGCCCTGAGGGCCCACATGTCCTATATGGATGACCTTCTGAAGGAGCGGGACTGGCTGGCAGGAGATCGGCTGTCTATGGCCGATTTCGCCGGTGCCGCCCACCTTTCGGTCATCGACTATTTCGGCGATGTGCCCTGGCAGGACTTTCAGGGCGTCAAGATCTGGTACATGAAACTGAAGTCCCGCCCGGCCTTTAGGCCCCTCCTGACAGACCGTTGGCCGGGTCTCCAGCCAGCCGCGCATTATGACGACCTCGATTTCTGATCCAAGGGCAGCCATTCGCCAGAAGGCTGCAGACCTCGGCTTCGATATCTGTGGATTTGCCTCTGCCAGCGCCCCCTGGCCTGCAGGGGCCCGACTGGAGACCTTTGTCGAGGCTGGACGACATGGGCAAATGGATTGGCTTGCAACCACCCTGGAGCGCCG
>CAITHQ010000326.1 GCA_903892305.1 uncultured Alphaproteobacteria bacterium | reverse complement strand
GTCGTGATCTTCAATGAGAACCTGGTGAAGGTGGCCGAAAACTACCTGCGCAAGGGATCTACAGTTTATATCGAAGGCTCCATCCAGACCCGGAAGTGGACTGATCAGTCCGGGGTTGAAAAGTTCTCGACCGAAATCGTATTGCAGAAATTCCGCGGCGAACTGACCATGCTGGGCGGTCGGGGTGGCGACGATGCTGGCGCTGGCCGCGACTCCAGTGATTATGCCAGTGCAGGCAGCGGGTTTGGCGGCGGCCGGGCTCAGCAAGGCTCAGGTCCTCGGGAAGATTTCTCTGCCGATCTGGATGATGAAATTCCGTTCTAAAGCGCGGAAAAATCTCGACATCTCGGTTTGACGCTCCGGTGATTGCCGTAATCGGCGATCACCGGTGGATAGCCTGTGGATGAATTTTGCTTACCCCTGAGTCCTGTTGGTTTTTGGAGTCGGCGAATGCTAACAAGGGGGGACGAATTTCTGTCCGATTCTAAGGGCTTACCTTTCCCTTGAGTGATGATCAAAATACCACGTCTCCGGACGGTCGGCCGGGGGGCATAGCCCCCATTGCGATCGAGGATGAGCTGAGGCGCTCCTACCTCGATTACGCTATGAGCGTGATCGTCAGTCGAGCCCTGCCCGATGTCCGCGACGGTCTAAAGCCTGTGCACAGGCGCATTTTGTTCTCTATGAGTGAGCAGGGGCACACACCTGACCGCTCCTACGTAAAGTCAGCCCGGGTGGTCGGCGACGTCATGGGTAAATATCACCCCCATGGCGATGTCGCGATTTACGATACTCTGGTGCGAATGGCGCAGCCGTTCTCTATGGGACTGTTGCTGATAGACGGTCAGGGCAATTTCGGGTCGGTCGACAATGACCCCCCTGCGGCGATGCGCTACACAGAGTGCCGGTTGACCAAGGCCGCCATGTCTATCCTGGTCGATCTCGATAAAGAGACCGTCGACTTCAAAGAAAACTATGACGGCTCGGAATCTGAGCCTGTGGTCTTGCCCTCTCGGATCCCCAACCTGCTGGTCAATGGGGCAGGGGGCATTGCTGTTGGAATGGCGACCAATATTCCGCCCCATAATCTCGGAGAGATTGTCGACGCCTGCCTCGCCTTTGTGGACGATCCAGACATCGCTTTAGAGCAACTGCTCGACATCGTACCAGGGCCAGATTTCCCGACAGGCGGTGAGATCATTGGCCGGACGGGTGCGCGAAATGCCCTAATGACCGGCCGCGGGCCTGTGATCATCCGCGGCAAGGCGGCCATAGAAGATATTCGCAAAGATCGCGAAGCCATCATCATCACGGCCATCCCCTATCAGGTGAACAAGGCGTCCCTGGTCGAGAGGATTGCTGAACTGGTTCGAGAAAAGCGCATTGAAGGCGTCTCTGACCTCCGCGACGAAAGCGATCGCGACGGCATGCGCGTCGTGGTCGAGCTTAAACGCGATGCATCAGCTGATGTGGTGCTGAACCAACTCTATCGCTTTACGCCGCTACAAAGTTCTTTCGGCGTTAACATGCTGGCCCTGGATCGCGGGCGCCCACGGCAGATGGGCTTGCGAGATATGATCGTCGCCTTTGTGGAGTTCCGCGAAGAGGTGGTGGTCCGGCGGATCAAGTTCGAACTGAGCAAGGCTCGCGATCGTGGGCACGTCTTGGTCGGACTGGCCATTGCCGTGGCCAATATCGACGAATTTATACATATTATCCGGTCCTCTAAGGATCCGGCTGAAGCCCGCGAGCGCCTGGTCGCCCGTGATTGGCCATCGGGGGGACATGCTGCCCCTGGTGGAACTGATCGCTGATCCGCGCAGCTTTGTGGTCGAGGGTGGAAATATCCGCCTTACGGACGAGCAGTCCCGCGCCATCCTTGCCCTGACTTTGTCTCGACTGACCGGCCTGGGCCGCGACGAGATATTTGGTGAAGCGCGAAGCCTAGCGGACCTGATCCAAGGACATCTGACGACCCTGTCCTCCCGCGAAAACATCATGGCAATCGTCCGTTCGGAGCTCGTTGAGGTCCGTGATGCCTATGCCGTTCCGCGGCGCACCGAGATCGTCGACGGCGATGCCGATGTGGAAGACGAAGACCTGATAGCCCGGGAGGACATGGTCATTACCGTGACCCATGGCGGCTATGTGAAGCGGACCCCTCTGGTGACCTATCGGACCCAGCACCGGGGCGGTAAGGGCCGCTCTGGCATGTCCACCAAAGACGAAGATGCGGTGACCCGGGTCTTTTCCGCATCGACCCATACGCCCATGCTGTTCTTCTCTTCGGGCGGCAAGGTCTACAAGCTTAAGGTCTGGCGTCTGCCAGTCGGTACGCCGACCTCACGAGGCAAGGCCTTTATTAACCTGTTCCCGATCGAGCCTGGTGAATCCATAACCTCCATCCTGCCCCTGCCCGAGGATGAGGCGACTTGGGATCGGTTTGACGTGATGTTTGCCACCCAGTCTGGCGGCGTCAGACGTAATAAGCTGTCCGATTTTGTTCAGATCAACCGCAATGGCAAGATCGCCATGAAGTTGGACGAAGGCGACTCCATCATTGGCGTGGGTCTTTGCAACGCCGAACAGAACGACATCTTGCTGACCACCGCCCTGGGGCGTTGCATTCGCTTCGCCACAGAAGAGGTCCGGGTCTTCGCAGGCCGGGAATCCACTGGGGTACGCGGCATAAGACTGGCCGAGTCTGACAAGGTCATCTCGATGGCGATCTTGCGCTCTGTGGACGCTACTGCGGCGGAACGCGCGGCCTATGTGAAACATGCCAATGCAATGCGTCGTGCCGCTCTTGGGGCGGAATCTGGCGAGGTCGAAGATACAGCTGTACCAGCCGATGATGAAGACTCAGAAGCCGCGGACATGGTCTCCCTAAGCCTCGAACGAATCGCAGATCTTGGGGCTGCCGAGGAGCAAATCCTGACTGTCTCGACAGAAGGCTTTGGCAAGCGGACCTCCGCCTACGAGTTCCGGCGGACAGGACGGGGCGGGCAGGGCCTCTTGGCCCAGGATCTCTCCAAAAAAGGCGGACGTCTAGCCGCGTCCTTCCCCGTTGAAGAGCACGACGAAATTCTGCTTGTCACCGATCAAGGCCAGTTGATCCGAACCCCGGTATCTCAGGTGCGGGTTGTGGGACGCAACAGCCAGGGCGTGACGATTTTCCGGACGGCTGAAGACGAGCACGTTGTGTCTGTCGAGAGGCTAGCTGACCAAGGCAGTGATGAGGATGACGGCCTTGTGGGTGGCGATTCTGGTATCGCGGACGCATAATCGTGCTAGCGTTTGACAAGTTTGCACTTGCCAATCTGTCGTAGCCCGGCGAAACGCCAAGTAAGAGCCAGTTGGGGATAAGATCACATGGCGACCCGCATTGGGTTTTATCCGGGAACTTTTGATCCCATTCACAATGGCCACACCGATATTATTGGTCGGGCGGTCAAGCTGGTGGACAAGCTCGTGCTTGGCGTGGCCATCAATACGGGCAAGGGGCCGATGTTCTCCCTGGCCGAACGAGTTGCGATTGTTGAAGCTGAAGCCGCAGCCTTAGTTGGCAATACCGAAGTGGTCGTTATGCCCTACGAAGGGCTGACCATGCATTTCGCGCGGCAGATCGGCGCCAATGTCATTGTGCGCGGCTTGCGCGCTGTGGCGGACTTCGAGTTCGAATTTCAAATGACAGCCATGAACCAGCAGTTGGACCGCGAAATCGAGACTGTCTTTCTTATGGCGGACCCACGCCATCAGGCTATTGCCTCGAAACTGGTCAAGGAAATCGCCCTGCTCGGAGGCGACGTGAGCAAGTTTGTTAGCCCTCGCGTGAGAGAAGCCCTTTTGGCCAAGGTTGGACGACCCTCGTCGTAAAACGACTGAAGCCTCACTTCAGTTTGGGCGCTGATGCCTATTTCCATTTGGGTGACCCTATGATCCGCACTGCAACGATTGCGGCCCTGGTGGGCCTAACCCTGTCGAGCGCTGCTTGCGCTGCCCCACCACCCGCGCCTGTCGCCCCCCTCAATGCCGCCATCTGCTGCCGATTGGCGGACCCCTAATCCAGACAGTCTGATGGTCATTGACACCACCAAGGGCCGGATTGTTGTAGAACTCAGCCCCGAAGTGGCCCCCAAGCATGTGGAGCGGGTCAAGAACCTGGTCCGTAAGGGGTTCTATGATGGGCGAAGCTTCTTCCGCGTGATCGATCAATTCATGGCGCAGACTGGCGACCCCAAGGACGATGGGACCGGCGGCTCTGACCAACCCGATTTGGCCGCGGAGTTTACCTTTAGGCGTGGTGTCGAGACCCCATTTGTTCAAGTCGCTGACCAGACTGTGGCGGATATCGGCTTCATCGGTGCTCTACCGGTCATGACGCAGAGCAGCATGCTCATGGCCATGACGGCTGACAGTAAGGTTTCCGGCTGGGCCCTCTATTGCCCTGGTGTTGCCGGCATGGCGCGCGGAGGAGATCCCGATAGCGCCAATAGCCAGTTCTACCTGATGCGACAGGCCTACCCATCCCTGGAAAAGCGTTACACGGCCTTCGGTCGAATGATTTCCGGCATTGAAGTGGTCCGGGCGATTAAGACAGGCGAGCCTGTGGAAGAGCCTCGCGACAAGATGCTTAAAGTTCAGATGTTGGCCGACATGCCGGCCGCCACACGCCCGAAGGTCAAGGTTATAGATCCGCACAGTGCCTGGTTCGCCGCCGAGGTGGCTCGGGTTCGCAATCAAATGGGGGCCGACTTCACGGCCTGCGCCATTCAAATCCCATCGGAGGTAAAGTGATGGATCCGGAAAACACAATTGAAATGGCCCTTGAAGCCGGTTCTGTGACCATAAAGCTGCGTCCTGATCTCGCACCTCAGCATGTGGCACGGATTAAGGAACTGGCCCGGGAAGGCTTTTACGACGGTGTTGTTTTCCATCGTGTGATCCCGGGCTTTATGGCTCAAGGCGGCGACCCAACCGGCACTGGCAGTTCTGGATCTTCAAAGCCGAACCTGCCTGCAGAATTCTCCCGTGAGCCGCACATTCGCGGTGTGTGTTCTATGGCGCGGACTGCGAACCCAAATTCGGCCAACAGCCAGTTTTTCATCTGTTTTGACGACGCCACCTTCCTGGATGGCCAGTACACTGTCTGGGGTGAAGTGGTTGAAGGCATGGATCATGTGGATGCCTTGCCAAAGGGCGAGCCCCCGCGTGCGCCGGGCAAGATCATTTCCATGAAGGTCGTGGCGGACGCGTGACCCCGTCTCTAGAGGCAGCCTACGCTGAGCCAG
>CAITHQ010000325.1 GCA_903892305.1 uncultured Alphaproteobacteria bacterium | reverse complement strand
CCCCCCAGCAAGCCCTAATTCTTGCTCGGGAGTGATGGCCGCAAGAGGAGCGTCAATCCGTGTCCGCTTTTATTGCGAGTCAAATGCATATCTCGCCTAAGTAATATTATCGGAAATATTAGAAGCGCAAGTCTAGGAACGCTATCTCTGAGATCCCCAGTGCCAACCCCATGATTTCCGATCGCTGGTCAGCCAGATCAATCCGCCAAAAACGAGCGCTGTCCCCATCACAGCCCACATAGCTCCGCGCCTCGTCAGATGCCCCGATCGCAGTGCATAGGCTTCTGCTGACAGAGCAGCAGCGAAAATGATAACGCAGACCCATCCTGCGACACCACTTGGTGCTAGCCCATAGCCAAATTTCTTGGGTAGAAACCACGGCTTGAACACGGAAGTCTCCATTGCTCTGCGGTTACAGACTTGCATCAATTACGTAGATTCAATAGGTTATCAGAAATCTCCGACACATCATCATAGGGCATTCAGTCGATGAAGGCTTGCATTATCGGCGCCGGTTGCAGTGGGTTTACAACGGCAAAGCGGCTCAAGGATTTTGGCATCGCCTATGACTGCTTCGAAGCCTCCGACGATATTGGCGGCAATTGGTACTTCAAGAACCCCAATGGCATGTCGGCCTGCTATTCAAGCCTGCACATCGATACGTCGAAATGGCGCCTCGCCTTTGATGATTATCCGGTTCCTGCTGATTGGCCAGACTTCCCACATCACAGCCAATTGCTGCAATATTTCAAGGACTACGTAGATCATTTTGATTTGCGCAAGACGATAACCTTCAACACCTCTGTCATGAACGCCAGCCGAACTGAAGACGGGCTGTGGAAAGTCAAACTTTCTAACGGTGAAACAAAGACCTACGACGTTTTATTCGTCTGCAATGGGCACCATTGGAGCCCACGTATGCCAGATTATCCAGGTCAGTTTGATGGCACCATCCTACATATCCACACTTATAATGACCCCTTCGATCCGATCGATATGCGGGGCAAGAACGTTGTGGTGGTGGGCATGGGCAATTCCGCCATGGATATCGCCTCGGAGTTGGCTCAGCGCCCCCTCGCCCGCACCCTGACCGTTTCAGCCCGTCGCGGCGTCTGGGTGATGCCGAAGTACCTAAATGGCAAGCCGGCCGACAAGGCGGCCATGCCACCCTGGTTCCCGCGCAAACTTGGCCTAGCCATGGCACGCAAGGCGATCAAGAAGTCTCTCGGCGCCATGGAGGATTATGGTCTACCCAAGCCTGATCACGAACCCTTGGAGGGTCACCCGTCGGTCAGTGGGGAGTTTCTGACCCGCGCGGGCTGTGGCGACATCAAGTTCAAGCCGGCCATCAAGGCCCTTGAGGGCAAACAGATTCGCTTCGTGGATGACACGGTCCTAGACGTCGACGTGCTGATCTGCGCCACGGGCTATGACATGAAGTTCCCGTTCTTCGACGATCCGGCCTTGGTTCCGGACGCCGATCACAGATTGCCGCTCTACAAGCGTATGATGCATCCAGACATTCCAAACCTATTTTACATGGCCCTGGCCCAGCCACTGCCGACCCTGGTCAATTTTGCTGAGCAGCAGTCTAAACTGGCAGCGGCTTATCTGACGGGTGCCTACAAAACCCCCTCGCCCAGTGAAATGCGCGCGGTAATCGCCAAGGATGAGCAAATCCATCTAGGCCAGTATTACAAGGCTAAACGCCACACTATTCAGGTGGATTTTGGCGTCTATGTTGCTGACCTTCATAAGGAAATCGCCCGGGGCGCTGCCCGCGCCAAGGCCTAATCCGGCAGCTGAACTTCGCCCGATAAGATACGAGACAGGAGGGCGACGTAAGCTTTCGGCTCCATGGCGGTCACTTTAGCTTCAAGGGATTTTGCGGTTTCTCCGTGATCAATTGGGACAGCCACCCGGTCTAGAACGGCACCATGGTCGTAAATCTCATCCACCAAATGGATGGTCACGCAGGTTTCCGACACACCAGAAGAAATGACGGCCTCATGGACCTTAAGGCCGTACATCCCCTCCCCGCCGAAGTCGGGCAGGGGGCCAGGATGGATGTTCAGCACCCGATTTCGGAAACGCGCGAGGGTCAAGGGCCCCAACCTGCGCAGATATCCTGACAGAATAACTAGATCCACCTCAGCGTCGGAAAGGGCGGTGCAGAGGCGTTGATCGGCCACCTCAGGGTCTCCAGCAGTGGGGATGACCTGGGTCGCAAGTCCCCTGCCCTTGGCATAGTTGAGCGCATCGGCCTTGGCGGTATTGGCCACCAAAAGCCGGGGCTCAGCTGCAAGCAAACCAGTCTCGCAGGCCTCGACAATCGCGCGGAAACCGCTGCCATTGCGGCTGGCCAAAAAGCCAAGCTTGAACGCAACCGACATACTAGTCGGCAATCGAGATTTCAAACCGCAAGCCGTCATGGGCGGGTTCGATATGAGCTGGCAGCCGCGACTTCAGGTCCGCATAGTCCAGATCAATATGCATATTGGTCAGGATGGCGCGGCGAGGCTTAACGCGTTCAATCCATTCCAAGGCGAGGTCGACATGGGCGTGGGTTGGGTGAGGTTTCCAGCGTAAGGCATCGACAATCCAGACATCTAGATCGGCCAAGGTATCAAATGCCGCCGCATCCAGGCCGACAACATCACTGGAATAGGCGACACCACCAAAGCGATATCCCACAGACCTAATGCCCCCATGGTCCTGATCGAAGGTGACCACTGGGATTGCCCCTGACGGGCCTTGCACTGTCCAGGTCTCACCGTGGGCAGGAATCAGGCGACGGTCGGCAATGCCGGGATATCCCCCCTCCCCCTCAAAGATATACCCAAAGCGTCGGACCATCGAAGCCGTGGTCACAGCGTCCATATGGCAGGCAATTCGCGCGCGCTGCCGAATGAAGAAGGCGCGGATGTCATCAATGCCGTGGGTTTGGTCAGCATGGTCATGGGTCAGCAGCAAGGCGTCCAGCCGCCTCGCACCGGCCATAGCTGTCTGGAGACGCAGGTCGGGTGAAGCGTCCACCAGGACCGTAGTCTGCTGCTCTGGGGGGCCTCCTGTGCGTCGTACCAGCATGGAACACCGGGTGCGCAGGTTTTTCGGATTGGCCGGATCACAGACCCCCCAATCGCCATCTGCTCTCGGCACGCCGCTAGATGAGCCGCAGCCCAGGATGGTGAACTCCAGTGCTCCGGTCATGTTACAGGCCTCGGGATCCGATCAAAGAGGGCGAAGAAGGCTGCTTCGGTTTTGGCTTCCGCTTCACCAAGGCTCCAACCGCGCAATTCCGCCGTCTTGGCCAGGACAGCGGGCAGATAGGCGGGCTCATTACGCCGCCCGCGGTGGGGGACGGGGGCCAGATAGGGGCAGTCCGTCTCCACGATGATCCTATCCTCAGGCATGGCCCTGACCAGGGCGCGGACATCCTCAGCCGCCTTGAAGGTGGCTATGCCCGAAACGGAAAACCAGGCCCCCAAGGCCGCAGCCCGCGCCGCCAGCGCGGGGCCCGATGTGTAACAGTGCATCAGCATACGAAACGGCCCACGTGCGAATTCGTCTTCCAGAATATCGCCCATCTCCGTATCGGCTTCCCGGGTATGCACCACAAGTGGCAGGCCCGTAGCGCGGGCAACGGCGATATGAACCCGAAACACCTTGGCCTGGATATCCCGGGGGCTGAGATCGTAATGGAAATCGAGCCCGGTCTCTCCGATGCCCACGACACGGGGATCGGCGGCCAGGGAGATCAGGCGCTCTGGCTGCAAGTCCGCCTCATCCTTGGCCTCGTGGGGATGGACGCCGGCTGTGCACCAGATATCTGGATGATCGGCAAGGGCGCGGATCTTTTCGAAATGGCTGATCTTGTCGCTGATATTCACCATGAGCTGCACCCCAGCGGCCCTGGCTCTGGCGATCACCTCATCGCGGTCCTCGTCGAACTGCGGGGCGTGGAGGTTCACATGGCTGTCGATCAGCATGGCTTAGGCTCTGGCCGCCATGCGCAGGTCATTTAGGGCGGTGAAGAAGGCATCCGCCCGATCCAGATTGACGCCCTCGACCTCTCCGGGCAGGCGTCGAAGGGTATCCCAGGCGCGAACCCAGGGGTCGAGGCCCGCCACACTGTCCTGAGCCCAAGTCATGACCTTGCTGTGGACCCGGTCAGCGAGACGATCAAACAGCATGTTAAAGATGGCCGCGCCCTCTGCGCCCCGAAACCTGTCGGCCAAGGCTTGGGCCATAGCCTCGTCCACCTCTGGCAGGTCGGCGATGAGGGTCTTTGCCGCGTCATCCAAAGCCACAGCGCCCGCTTGAGCCAGCCGCCAGGCGCGACCCGGCGCGCCCCCAGACATTCTGGCCAGCCGTATGGCATCTTCCTGCGACACCCCGGCGCGGTCTTCCACAAACTGCGCGGTCTCAGCCTCAGCCATGGGGCTAAAGCCCAGCCGCCGGCAGCGGGAGCGGATGGTTGGCAGCAAGCCTCCCGGCGAATGGGAGACCAGTAAAAGCACCCCCTGGGGGGGCGGCTCTTCCAGGGTTTTCAAGACTGCGTTTGCTGCATTCATATTGAGGTCGTCGGCCGCATCAATGATCGCAACCCTATGGGGGGCAGACGCCGGGGATTTCGAAAAGAATTCAGAGAGTTTTCGTGCCTCATCCACCGGAATAATCCGCCGGGGCTTACCGTCTGCGCCCACCCGCTCCAGGACCAAGAGGTCTGGATGAGCCCGCGCCATCACCTGGCGCGACACCGCATGGGTGGGGTCAGCGCCAAGTACCCCACAGTCTGCGGCTTCTGGGGCACCCAGTAGCCGTCTTGCCGCCCGAAAGGCGAAGGTCGCCTTCCCCACGCCTTCAGGGCCGGTCAACAGCCAGGCATGGTGCAGCCGACCCCTCGCCCGGGCGTCTTCAAACGCCAGCTCCGCACCGTCATGGCCGAAAAAGTCAAAGACGTCCCGCGGGTGCGGCAGGGGCTCAGACATGCAGCCGGTCCTGAACCGCCGACCAAATCAGGGCTTCGACCGCCTCAAGCGACCCCTGGGCTGCAATCACGGCGCACCGTTGAGGTTCCAGTGCAGCTATGTCCAGGAAGGCTTGCCGCAACCGAATGTGGAAAGCTTCACCCTTGGACTCAAAGCGCATTTCTGCCCCCGCTCGATCGGCAGCCCTGGCCAGTCCAATCTTGGGGTCGAGGTCGAAGATCAGGGTCAGATCTGGACGCACATCGCCAAGCACATGAGCCTCAAGGGCCGCAATGAAGGCGGGCTCAACTCCACCTGCCGCACCCTGATAGGCCCGGGTCGAGTCAGCATAGCGATCGCATACCACCCACTTACCCTCCCCTAGGGCAGGGGTAATTACCCGCTCGATATGATCACGGCGCGAGGCATACATCAGCAGGGTTTCGGTCATAGGGCTCCAGCGATCCGCCGCCCCCCTCAGCACCAGGTCACGAATGGATTCTGCCCCTGGCGAGCCGCCCGGCTCCCGGGTTGCCACGACCTCCTTGCCCAGAGCAGACAGGCGCGCGATCAAGCGTCGGATCTGGGTGGATTTCCCGACCCCTTCCCCGCCTTCCAGGGTGATGAACTTTCCGCGTTGCACGATCCGCAAATTGGCCGGTTCGGCTGGAAAGTCCAGACGCTGTGATCAGTTCGGCTTCACGATCCGCGCGTCGGGATAGCCCAGGGACGCCACCTTCTCACGCAGGGTGCTCGCACTGGCAAGCTGCTCGCCCCCCGCAACCAGCACCCGGTAAAGCGTCACACCATTCAGGTCGACAGCCTCAACGGTCGCCTCAGCGGTTTCCCCCAACTGGGCGGCGATCCGCGCGGCCTTGGCAGCGTCAGCAAAGGCGCCGGCCTGGACGCGGTAGATCGGGGCTGGGACTGTGTAGGTCGATGCAGGAGGAACGGGCGGTGCCGTCAGGGCTGACGTGGCAGGTTCAGGTGCTGTGGCGACGCCAGAGCCTGGTAGGCCGGCGGAACCCACAGCGGGTAAGGCCGTCGAGGCCACAGCAGGCAAGGCTGGCGGCAAGGTCGCCGAGGCCACAGCAATGGGCGCGGCCACCGCCAGAGCCCCAGACATTAAGGACCCCGTTGCCGACGCCGCTAGGCCAAGGCCTTCCTTGACGAAGGACGGAGGCGCTTTAGAGGCGGTCTCTCCCAGGGGAGCTGGGCCCACATAGCGCACCCGCACATGGGCCAGACCCTTATTGTCATAGCCCAGCTCATGGGCTGCGGCGTGGGACAGATCGATCAACCGCCCGCCGACATAGGGGCCCCTATCATTGACCCGCACTTGCAGGGACTTGCCATTGTCCAGATTGG
>CAITHQ010000324.1 GCA_903892305.1 uncultured Alphaproteobacteria bacterium | reverse complement strand
TCTAGCCCTGGGTGATCGAAGGCCGGGCTGATAGGGCCCTGCGCCCTGCCCGTCAATGCCAGTTGGCTAAAGCCATTTACGCGGCAGAACCTTTCCAAGTGGGCGCACCTCGCCGGACGCCAACCCTAGGCGCTTCATCTTGGCGGGATTCAAGGAAGCGAGCGCTTGGACAGGCTCCAATCCGCCAACTGGGCTATAGGCGATGTTCCCGAGCCCGGCTGCCCCATCTATAGCCGTCCATTCTGCCTTGGCCCGATCCTCAAAGCCGACGGCAAAATAGCAGCGCACGGGCACCGGCTCGTCTTTTGACTCAACCATCACGCCAATCACCCAGCCAGACATGTCTGAACATCTCCCATGTTTGCACTGTGGCGGGATTCGCGTGCCGGACCGGCATCCCTCATGCAACCAAAGACCTGCGCCCTTGGTTGAAAGTTGTCTGAGCCGGTGGAATTTCCATTGCTCATACCCTCCCCTCTGGTCAGGGGCCGCGAAAGAGATACCTTGCACCGAACGATCTATGGGAGGCGAGGCACATGAATAGAACCCTGGCATTGGCCCTGGCCATGATCGGCGCGTTTTCATGGGCCTGGTGGACAGCCCAGACGCCCGCTCCCCTTAAGGAATATGCCGCCCCGACGGTCTTCTCTGCAGGCCGGGCCATGATCGACAATCGCGTCATCGCCCGTACGCCGCACCCAATCGGCTCCCCCGCCAACGCCGTTGTTCGGGACTATCTGATGCAGCGTATGGCCGCCATGGGCCTGGACCCTGAGGTTCAGAGCCTTGATGCCTTGCGCCGGGTCAATCGCTCACCAACCCCCATGGTCACCGGTGGCCACGTAGAAAATCTGATCGGTGTTCTGCCAGGTAAGTCCCGGACGGCACCCGCCCTGGCCATCATGGTCCACTATGACAGTGTGCCTGGCTCGCCAGGTGCTGCCGACGACGCAGCAGGAGTCTCGGCCGCTCTGGAAGTCATGCGCCTGATAAGGACTCAAGGCACACCGGAACGGGACGTGATCCTGCTGATCACCGACGGTGAAGAGGCTGGCTTGCTGGGTGCCGAGGGCTTCTTTGCCAATCACCCCCTGGCCAAGCATATTGGCTTCGTCATCAATATGGAGACCCGAGGCGGCGGCGGCGCAGCCCAGATGTTCCAGACTGGCTCTGACAACGGGCAGGTCATCAAGCTGTTTGCGCAGGGCGCAGTGCGACCCTCATCGTCCTCCTTGGCCGTCTATCTCTATGAGCACATGCCAAACGACACTGATTTTACAGTGTCAAAGGCGGCCGGGATCACGGGGCTGAACTTCGCCTTTATCGGACGTCAGTTCGACTATCACTCGCCAACCTCGACCAGCGATAATCTGGATAAGGGCAGCCTTCAACATATGGGGGATCAGGCCTTTTCAGCGGCCAAGGCCATCGCCTTTTCAGCGACCCTGCCAAGCAAAAGCCCGAACCTTGTCTACGCCAACACGTTCGGCTCACACATTCTCGCCTATCCCCAAATGATGGGGTGGGCCCTTCTCGCCGCCATCGGCCTCTGCATCGCCTTGGGGGTTCAGACCGCTCGGCGCGCAGGAGTATTTCGGTGGTCTGAGGTCGCACGCGGTACCGGGGGCGCAGTCTACTTGCTGCTGACCAGCGCCGCTGTCTTCCATCTCGCCCGTAAGGCGACGGGCGCAGGACACGGCTTCTTCGAGCAGCGATATCTTTTGGCACAGGTCAACCGGTGGGAAATAGCACTTGCCCTGCTGGGCACTGCCCTGGTGATCTACGCTGCAAATGCGACGGCGACAGGACGTTCCAGGTACATCGCCGCGGCGCTCGCCAGCCTTACGGGTGTTTTGTCCTGCGCCTTTGGGTTCGACCTCTTGGGCCTAGGCCTGGGCCTGGGCGGCGGACTTGTTGCCCTGATCGCATTCGGGCGCCCTGCTGGCATTACTGGGGCTTGGACAGGGGTTTTAGGAACCGCCTTTCTTGCCGCCTTAGTCGGTCAGATCATCGCCCCCCCGATCACGTTTCTAATCGCATGGCCCCTGGCTCTGGCGGCATTGCTGGTGCTGTCAGTGGAATGGGTTATCGCCGCAGCGCCTGGATGACCCTTCCCACCGCGGTCGCGGCCGGCGTTGGTCTTGCCTGGGTACTCGGCTTTGCCCATGGCGTTTTCCAGGGTCTGGATATGGTCGAACTCTTGGCGCTGTTCGCGTGGATTGGTGCCATGCTGATCTGGCCCTTAGTGCAGGATGATGATCGCGCCCCAGAATGGTCTAGCCTGGCTCTCGTCATTGCCGGTGTCGCCGTAATGCTCCTGGTCCGTTTCGATCCGCCGTGGTCACCGCGCCATCCCCAAGCCACCCTGGTCTCCTATGTCCAGGACGTCGACACAGGCACAGCCTATCTGGCTTCACCCATGTCCAGTCTGGATCCCTGGACGACCCTGGCTCTGACAGCCCAAGGCGGGCATCTGCAGCAGATGGAGTTTCCCGCTTTTGGCCGAGGCAAGTCCTGGGTGGCAGCCGCCACCCCCATTGCAGCCAATGGACCAACCTTCATCCTTCAGGACCTTAAGGACGGAACCTATGCCCTCACCGCAACGCCTTCGCTCGGCAGTCGGAACCTGTCTCTGGAACTGGCGTCAGACACCATCATTCAAGGCACAGCCCTAAATGGCCGACCCATCAAGGTTTTGGACAAGCCCGGACAAATAACCCGGATTCGTCTGACCGCCTTGCCAAAGGGCTTTGTCCTCATCTTCAAGCCCGCGGGCCCCGGCAGACTGCAACTTAAGTTTTCCGCTGTTACAGAAGGCTGGCCCGCCGGGGCCAAGCCCCTGCCCCCGCGAGATAACAAGACAATGGCAATTGATCTTTCAGACTCAACGGTCTTGGTGGGATCAAGGACGTTCACCTGGTAGGAGCCTGCTCGTGTCCGACATTGTCATTTATCACAATCCAAGCTGCGGAACCTCTCGCAACACCCTGGCCTTGCTGAGGGAAAAAGGCATTGAGCCCATGGTCGTGGAGTATCTCAAAGCAGGATGGACAGAGGACCTACTGCAGACATTAGCCAACCGAACCGGAGAGAGTTTGCGAGCGCTATTGCGCGTCCAGGGAACCCAGGCCGAGGCACTGGGCCTAACCGACGCCAACGTCTCGGACGCTGCGCTTTTGGAGGCCATGGTCGCGGATCCGAAATTGGTAAACCGACCCATTGTTGCGACCCCCAAAGGTGCAGCCCTTTGTCGACCGATTGATCGGGTACTTGACCTTATCTAGCGAACAGATCGACCTTGCAGGGAGATGTCAGAGTTTGACCCCCGACAACGCCCCTCGAGACTTGTGCCCCGCCTGATTATGGCGACGGCGACTTGCGCCGTTGTCGGTTGGGGCTTTGCGGTTTTTGGATCCCAGGCCGTGGCGAGGCTAGCGCCGCCCCTTGACCCCGCCCAACTCGACGCCCTGCAACATAAAGCTTTTACCGAGGCCGAAGCGCTACCTGGATTTAGTCGGGCTGAGCGGCGGAAAATTCGCGTGGAGACTGGGGAGACCTTACAAGGTGCGATCTTGCGGGCGGGCGTCAACCCGGACGACGCCAAGGAGTTGATCGCAACCCTGGCCCCAGCCATTGATGTCACGGATATTCAGCCTGGGGTGACCTTCGACGCCGCCATAGCGCGGCGGCGTGGTGGTGATGAAGCCGTACGCCTAATTGGAATGTCCCTGCGCACAGGGCCAGCGACAACCTTAGCTGTGACAAGGGCCTTTGACGGGGCCATGCGCCTG
Organism: uncultured Alphaproteobacteria bacterium; assembly: GCA_903892305.1. Lineage (GTDB taxonomy): Bacteria > Pseudomonadota > Alphaproteobacteria > Caulobacterales > Caulobacteraceae > Phenylobacterium. Next base: position 9,057 of record CAITHQ010000324.1, on the reverse strand, counting down.
CGAGAGGTGTCTGAAAACATCAAGGTGGAACGCACCGTCGCGTCTGGCGCCATTAACGAGTCCCTTTCAGAAACAGCGGCGGAACTGGGCGCTGGACCCGCCATCACCAATCAGATGGTCAAGCTGCTAAGTCACAAGGTCGATTTCGACCGTGATCTCAGATTGGGCGATAGAATCGACCTAGTTTATGATCGTGCCGTCACCGATAGCGGCAGAACGGTTCAAACGGGCGACCTGATCTACGCCGCGATCAAAGGTATTCGCTTCTATCGTTTCATGCGCCGCGGCAAGGCCGACTACTTTGATGCGAATGGCGAAAATATCAGGGGTTTTCTGCTGCGGACCCCAGTGGTCAGCGGCGCAGTAACCTCAGGCTTTGGTATGCGCAGGCATCCCATTCTTGGCTATAATCGCATGCACCAGGGTATTGATTTCGGTGCCAGCGTTGGAACACCGGTCTTAGCCGCTGGGGATGGGGTTGTTGAGGAAGCCGGGCGCTGGGGCGAATACGGCAACTGGCTGAAAATCAGGCACACCGGCAGCTGGGAAACGGGCTATGCCCATCTTCAGAGGTTCGCCCCAGGGGTTTCACCAGGCCATACCGTGCACCAAGGTCAGGTGGTGGGCTATGTCGGAACGACGGGGCTCTCGACAGGTCCGCATCTGCACTATGAAATTTGGCAAAACGGCGATCGCGTCAATCCCGTCGGCGTCCGCGTGCCCCAAGGCATAATCCTGGCCGGTGCTGACCTCCAAGCCTTCCGTGCAGAAAAAGTGCGGATCGACCAGATGCTGGTTCGCGGCTCCGTCAATCTCTCTAACAGCAACCCGCAGCAATTGGCCCGCATCGACAGCCCCGTCATGCTGAGGCCGTAGGTCCAGACAAAATAAAGGGGCCCCACCTTTCAGCGGAGCCCCACTATCAATCTAACGACGTCAATCAGTCGAACATGATGACCGAACGGGCGAGTTCGCCGCGCTTCATGTCCGCAAAGCCTTCATTGACCTGTTCCAGCTTGATACGCTGGGAGATCATCTGGTCAAGCTTCAGCTTGCCGTTCATGTAGAAGTCGACCAGCCGGGGCATGTCGACGGGGAAGCGGTTGGAGCCCATCATGGAACCCTGAAGCTTCTTTTCGCCCAAGAAGGCGGCACCCGGCAGGGTTATGGACTGGCCGAGCGGGATCATGCCGATGATGTTGGCCGTACCGCCGCGGCGCAGCATGTTAAAAGCCTGCTCAGCTGTCTTGGACAGGCCGATCGCTTCGAAGGAGTGGTGCACACCGCCCTTGGTCATTTCGAGCACTTCCTTGACCGCATCGGTCTGGGAGGCATCAATGAAGTCCGTCGCGCCAAATTCATGGGCGAGGTTGCTCTTGGATGAGACCATGTCGACGGCGATGATCCGACCGGCACCGGCGATCGCCGCGCCATTGATGGCCGACAGGCCCACGCCACCGCAGCCGATGACAACGACCGTTTCGCCCGGACGCACGCTGGAGGTATGGATGGCAGCACCGACGCCGGTCATGACCGAGCAGCCGATCAGAGCGGCACGATCTAGTGGCATATCCTTGCGGATCGAGACGCAAGCATGCTCGTGGATCAGCATGTATTCAGCAAACGACGAGAGGTTCAGGAACTGCGGCAGGGGCCGACCGCCCTGGCTCAGGCGGGGCTCTTCGTCCGCATCGCGCTTGGTTTCTGGCGAAACGCAAAGCGACAAGTGGCCCGTGAGGCAATGGTCGCAATGGCCGCAATAAGCTGAGAGGCAGGTGATGACGTGATCGCCGACCTTCACGGTGCGGACTTCAGAGCCCACGGCTTCCACAACGCCAGCGCTTTCATGGCCCAGAACGGCCGGCAGCGGGTGAGGATAGGAGCCTTCCATGAAGTGCAGGTCAGAGTGACACAAGCCAGCGGCGGCTGTGCGGATCAGGACCTCATGCGGGCCGGGCTTATTGATTTGGACGTCTTCGATCTGAAGCGGCTTGCCCACTTCGCGCAATACGGCGGCCTTCATGTGTCGTCTCCCCATGGCGCCCGGTTTCGGACGGGTTTCAAAAGTGCGGGCTCAATCCCGCACCTCTCAAGATTATAGCTTATCGCCGTTCAGGTGACGCGCGCTAGAGGCTTTCCGTTCAGACGGTCTATGAGGTCACCTGATTTCGCAGTTCGCGTTTCAGCACCTTGCCAGTGGGTCCAATGGGGAGAGACTCGACAATTCGCACCTCATCGGGGGTCCACCACTTCGCGACCCGGGTCGAGACGTGGGCCTTGAGCTCTTCTGGGTCGGCGGTGTGATTGGGGCGAAGGACCACCAGCAGCAGGGGGCGCTCGTCCCACTTGGGATGGGGAATGCCGATGGCAGCGGCCATGGCGACCGCGGGGTGAGACGACACGGCATCCTCAAGATCCAAGGTCGAGATCCACTCCCCTCCAGACTTAATCACGTCCTTTGCCCGGTCGGTGAGGCGCAGATAGCCCTCTTCGTCCAGGGTGGCGATGTCGCCGGTATCGAACCAGCCGTCGGGCAAGAAGACATCAGCGCCCTCGTTCTTGAAATAGGCCGAGGACACCCAGGGGCCCCGCACCTGCAGAGCGCCAGAACTCTTGCCGTCGCGGGGCTGGATGACGCCATCCTCGCCCATGATCCGCATTTCAACGCCCCACCCGCCTCGGCCTTGCTTTTGCTTACGGGCCAGGGCTGAAGCGGCGTCCTCGCCTTCGTGCTTGGGTAAGGGCGTATTTATGACGCCCATGGGGCTGGTTTCGGTCATGCCCCAGATTTGTCGGACGTCTGCGCCCAGCATATCCTGAACCCGACTGATCAGGGATGCGGTCGGGGCTGATCCGCCCACCGCAAGGGTCTTCACCGACGTCAGCTTCTCGCCGATCTGGTCCAGGTGATCCAGTACACCCACCCAGATGGTCGGCACCCCCAGCAGAAAGGTCGGCTTTTCGGCAACCGCCAGCTCACAGATTGAGGGACCATCCAAATTGCGGCCGGGCAGGATCAGCTTGGCCCCCACCAAGGGCGCGGCATAGGGGGTGCACCAGGCATTGGCGTGGTACATTTGCGCACAGGGCAGGACGGCTGAGGTCGCACCCAAATCAAAGCAGTCAGGCTGAACCAAGGCCATGGCGTGAAGCACGGTCGAGCGATGGGAATACAATACGCCCTTCGGATTGCCCGTTGTGCCGGATGTATAGCAGAGACCAGACGCCTGCCGCTCATCAATGTCAGGCCAAGCATAGTCGGGAGAATGGGTCTCAATCAGGTCCTCATAGACCAGGGTCCCAGCTGGGGCCTCGGGCGGCAAGTGGGACCTATCGGTCATGGCCACCAGGGTTTTGATGGTCTGCAGTTGGGGTGCAATATCCCGGACCAGTTCGCCAAAGGTAATATCGAACAGCAGTATGGTATCTTCGGCATGGTTTGCCACCCATGCCACCTGATCGGGATGCAGGCGCGGATTGATGGTGTGCAGGATCGCGCCCATGCCGGTGACGGCATAGTAGAGCTCGAAATGCCTGTGCGTAGACCAGGCCAGGGTCGCCACACGATCGCCGGGCTTGATGCCCAAGGCCGTCAGGGCGTTGGCCATGCGTTTGGCGCGTACCAGAGCTTGGGCATAGTCATAGCGGAACATCGGACCTTCGACAGTCCGAACCACTACTTCGCGGTCACCATGAAACTGAGCCGCATATTCCAGGATCGAAGGCAGGCTGAGCGCCCGCTCCATCATCAAGGCTTTCATGACGTTTCTTCTCCCGTTGTCTCTTTGATGTGAGATTTAGAGAGGTAGGTCAGCCACGGCTAGACCTTTAAGCCGCCATGCGCGCCTTGAATACGCCGTCGGGAAGCCGGGGGGCGCGGGTAGGGTGGACGAAGAAGTAGTCCTTCCAGTCGGCACCAGACAGGACTGTGGTGCGCTCTTCCAGTCGATCACCGTTGAGGGCGAACATGCGGTAGCCCCGGGACCGGAAGATATCGACCACCGCTTCGGCTGACCCACCGAACCGTGCGGCCAGCATGGCGGGATGAATCTCGATCAAGACGTGGGGCTTATCGCGATCCAGAATGCCTTCCGCACCCTTCAGGGCCTTCTGTTCGGCACCCTCAATGTCCATTCGAATGAAATCGACGCGGCTGATACCTTGCTCACGGCAATAGTCGTCCAGGGTGACCACGGGGGTCGGCTGAACCTCAACGCCAGTATCCTCCAAGTCGGGGCGAACCTTACCTATTGGCGCAGCCTCGGCGAGAAAGGCGTAGGCACGTCCCATGCGGCCAGAGGTCTTCTTCGGTGTCACCAGCAACATTTCACCCGGCGCATCGGACACCGCCGCGTGGATGGGGCGAACCTGGCGCGCAATGCCATGCCAGGACAGGCAGAGTTTCAACACCTCGAAGGTAAAGGCCGAGGGCTCAAAGGCATGGATCTGGGCTGACGGGGCAACCTGAGTCATGACGTAAGAATGGCGTCCATCGCTGGCCCCCACGTGCAAGCAAACCGGTGAACCGGATAGCAAATCAGCCAAATACGGCGTTTCTGGCTCGTGTTTGGCCCATCTCATATTTCGGCGCCAAGCGCGGAAGGCGTGGCTAATCACCAGAAGGGACGGCATCGTAGATTCCTTTTGCGAGGTCTCTTTACGCTGCGTCCCGCGTCATCGTCATCATGTAGTTGATGTCGAAATCGCGCGATTGCGACCAACGGCCTGATAGAGGGTCGAAACTGACGCCAAAGGGCCCTTGGATTGCCAAGGCTTCTCCAGCCATAAAGTCACGCAGTTCAGAGGGCTTGAGGAATTTGGACCAGTCATGAGTTCCAGCTGGTAACCAACGCAGCACATATTCAGCGCCGACCTTAGCCAAGGCGAGGGCCTTCAGCGTCCGGTTCAGAGTTGCAACAACCATCAGACCGCCGGGGGCGAGCAGTCGCCCGCAGGTGCGAAGATAGGCTGCGGGATCAGCCACATGTTCGATCACTTCCATGTTGAGAATGACGTCATAAGGCCCCGCGCCGTCCGCCTCGAGTTGCTCGGCGGTCGAGCAGAGATAGTTGACCAAGACGCCGACCTGAGCGGCATGGGCGCTGGCCGTGCCGATATTCCGCTCTGAGGCATCAACGCCGGTTACTTCAAAGCCCAGGCGACTCATGGGCTCAGACAGGAGGCCGCCCCCGCATCCGATATCAAGCAGCTTCAAGCCTTCAAAGGGGCAGCGTTCAGACCCGTCGCGACCAAAGCGGACCAGGGCTTGATCACGGATAAAACCCAGACGCACGGGGTTGAACTTGTGCAAGGGCGCGAATTTACCCTTGGGGTCCCACCACTCGGCAGCAATTCTAGAAAATCGCTCGACTTCGGCGGGATCAATGCTGGAAACCATTCTTGTCATGGACCCCTTTTAGCGCTTTGAAGGCAGAACGCGAAGGGGAAGCGTTGCCGACAGCCCTCTGTCCGTTTAAGACCGCCCCTCCCATGCGACCAAGGAGCTGTCGCCAATAGCCATGTCTCGGCTCGTAATGAAATTCGGCGGCACCTCGGTGGCCGATCTGGAACGTATCCGGCGGGTCGGACGCCTGGTGGCGGCTGAAGTCGCTGCTGGGCACAAGGTTGCTGTGGTTGTGTCGGCCATGGCTGGCAAGACAAATGAACTGGTCGCTTGGACTGACGGGTCAGGCCCCGCCGCCAATGGCTTACCGGCCTCAGACGACGAATATGACGTGGTCGTCGCCTCTGGCGAACAGGTTACGGCGGGCCTACTGGCCATGACCCTACGCAATATGGGTCTGCCGGCCAGATCCTGGATGGGCTGGCAAATTCCGATCATCGCCGACGACGCTCATGGTCGCTCGCGAATTGAAGATGTTGAGGCCGATAAGCTGGTCGCGGCTATGGATACCGGGGAAATCGCTGTCATAGCAGGCTTCCAGGGTGTGACCCGAGACGGCCGCATTGCCACCCTCGGGCGCGGGGGGTCTGACACCAGCGCTGTGGCCATAGCCGCCGCGGTGAAGGCCATCCGTTGCGACATCTATACCGACGTTGATGGCGTCTACACCACCGACCCCCGTATAGAGTCAAAGGCACGAAAGCTGAACAAGATCTCTTATGAAGAGATGTTGGAAATGGCCTCTCTGGGGGCCAAGGTTCTGCAAACGCGCTCCGTTGAACTGGCCATGGCGAAGAATGTGCCGGTTCGGGTATTGTCCAGTTTTGTCGAGCCCGGCGATGCTCCGGGCCAAGGCACCATCGTGTGCGACGAGGAAGAAATCATGGAAAAGCGGATTGTCAGCGGCGTCGCCTACAGCCGCGATGAGGCCAAGATCAGCCTGTTTGGCCTACCTGACCATCCGGGTGTCTCTTCAGAGATTTTCGGGGCCCTGGCCGACGCCAATGTCAATGTCGACATGATCGTGCAAAGCCACGCCCGCACCGCTGACACGGCCAATATGGAATTCACCGTGGGCAAGAGAGACGCCGCCCGTACGATGGACATCATCCGCGCTGCGCAGCCAAAAATCGGATTTGACGACGTCCAGGTGAATGAAGATGTTTCCAAGGTTTCGGTGATTGGCGTGGGCATGCGTAGCCATACCGGCGTCGCAAAGACCATGTTCGGCGCTCTAGCCGAAAAAGGCGTCAATATTCAGGTGATATCGACCTCCGAAATCAAGATCAGCGTCTTGATTGATGCCGCCTATACTGAGCTGGCCGTTCGCGCCCTCCATGCCGCCTATGGACTTGATCAGCTCTAGATGTCTAACGGGTCAGCCCAAGCTAGCCAAAGCCTCCGCGCCCTGCCAAGACAAGGCTAACCGAGGATCACGGTTGGATTAAGAGGACGACGGCGCGGGCATGGTCTTCAGTTCTATTATCTTCCTCTTCTATTTCCTGCCGGTCTTCCTGCTTGGCTATTATGCGGCAGGTTGGCGCACTGGCGCGCTTTTGGTGGGCAGCGTCGCCTTCTATGTTTGGGGCGAAGGCACTTACATAGTCCTACTCGGCGCTTTGATCTTGCTGAATTATCTCGCGGCACTGGGGCTGGATCGCCTTGGAGCCGGTGTCAAACGAACCGCCTTAATCGCGACAGCCGTCTTGGTGAATTTCGCGGTACTAGGCACCTTCAAATATGCGGGATTCCTGGTCCATAACCTTGATACCCTGCTGCCCGGGGCACCCCTGCCCGAGGTGAAGCTTGCCCTGCCCTTGGGTATCTCCTTTTTTACGTTCCAGCTGGTGAGCTATCTGGTGGACGTGGCGCGGGGCCAGGTAAGGGCCGAAAAGGATCTGATCAAGTTCGCGGCCTATATCCTGATGTTCCCGCATCTGATCGCCGGGCCAATTGTGCGATATGCCGACATCGTCGAAGAGATGCATGCCGATCGGCGTAAATCGACACATCTGGGCTTAGGGATTCAATATTTTATCGTTGGCCTTTGTCAGAAGGTGTTGGTCGCCAACACCGTATCTCCCCTGGCTGACTTCGCTTTCGGCGCAACCCAACTGGACGGTTTGAGCGCCTGGCTGGGGGCCCTAGCCTATACCCTGCAGATCTATTTCGACTTCTGCGGCTATTCGAACATGGCCATTGGCCTGGCCTTCATGCTGGGCTTTACCTATCCCAAGAACTTCAACTACCCCTATTCAGCGGTCTCGATCACCGACTTCTGGCGGCGCTGGCACATTTCGCTGTCATCTTGGTTTAGGGACTATGTCTACATTCCATTGGGGGGAAACCGGGGTGGATTGAGTGCCACTCTGCGCAATCTGCTCATTGTCTTTCTACTGACCGGCTTATGGCACGGTGCGGCCTGGAGCTTTGTGGTTTGGGGCCTCTATCACGGGGCCTTCCTGATGGCAGAACGATTTGGTCTGGGGCGACTTTTGGAACGTCTGCCAAAGGTCATCCGGCATGGATACGCCCTTCTCGCCATTGTGATTGGCTGGGTCATATTCCGTGCTGCGGATCTGCCCTCCGCCGGGCATTACCTCAAGGCTATGTTCGCCCCGCAGACCCTTTGGAAGGGCGATGTCAGCGTGCTCGTCCTGCTAAATGCCGAAGTTGTCGTCGCAATGGCCATTGGTGCCATGCTCGCCTTTCCCACCCTTCCAAGCCTTTTGGCTCGACTTAACGCGCCGCGGGCAGACGAGACCATCGGCGTTGATGAAACTCGCGCCGCACACATCTTGCCCGTTATCATCCTGATGATCGGCTTGATCCTCAGCATCGCCCATCTGGCCAATAGCTCCCTAAACCCCTTCCTCTATTTCAGGTTCTGATATGGCCTCGAACCCCACCTGGCATTGGCGAGCTCTGGTCGGTCTGACGGTCCTGACGTTAGTGGCCGGCTTTCTTCTGCCAAAAGTCGCGGTTGCGCCGGACCTGCAGGAGAAGCGGGTTCTCGCGACCTTGCCCGCACCTATGGCTCGCCTTGGGGATTTCGATGACTACCGCAAGGAGCTGGACGCCTATGTTGCAGACCAGTTTCCGGCGCGACCCTTTCTGATTGGATGGCTCAGTGCCGCCCGCCTCCCCTTCGGCATATCGGGGACGGATCGGGTCATCATCGGCAAGCAGGGCTGGATGTTTTATGACAACGACACCCATCTAGGGGCCGCACGTAACGATCCGCCGATCGATGCCGCAGGCGCGCGTCAGGCCCTTAACGTGCTTGCCGGGCGGACCGAATATCTCCGTCAGCGCGGCATCAAATATCTGATGGTCAGCCCGCCCCAAAAGGAAGCGGTCTATCCGGAGATGGCCCCCTATTGGTTCAAGGCCAGCCCCTCTCGAGCGGCCATGGTTCTGCCTTCAGATGCCAAGGCTTCCGCCGCCGGTGACCTCCTCTACCTTTATGAGTCCATGCGCGAACCCGCCCAATCGTCCTTAAAGCTGTTTAGCCGCCACGACACCCACTGGTCAGGGTTGGGAGCCTATTATGGCTATGTGGGCATGATGAACCGGCTGAAATCCATTGGAATTGGCGAGGGCCCACGCCCATTGTCTGACTTTCAGCCGAAACCCATAGTTCCCTGGGGCCC
>CAITHQ010000323.1 GCA_903892305.1 uncultured Alphaproteobacteria bacterium | reverse complement strand
GAGCCTCAGCCTATTTCCGCTACATCGAAGATTGGCGGAATTCCGGCACCTTCGAAGGCCTGGATATCAAGTAGACCTCGACGTGTGGCGTCTAGGCGATCCGACAAAGGTCCCGCAGATAGGCCACGGCTGAACGACTGGGCAGGAAGAAATACCCGCCGCCCTTCATGGTGATGAAGCTTTGCATATTGCGAAGCGTCAGGGGTCCTGCGGCCGTTGGAATGGTGAAGTTGCGATCCACCAGATCCCGAGCCGATCGGGTAGCGATAGGGTCCACCTCATTCACCAGGCTGTGGAAGGACGGAAAGCCCAGCCAGGTCTGCTGCACCATCTCGAACTGTCGCTCTAAATCGGCGCAGAGGGCGACAAATAAGAGCCCCTTCTTGGCCTTCTCATCCGGCTTGACCGTCAGATAGTCCTGGGTCTTGGGGTCGTAGAAATAAGGCCTTCCCCGGCGCATCAGCGCATGACGGCGGGTTATGACCTGCTCCATCGGATCGTTCGGGGTCAGACTGTCCCGCGGATTGGCCCGGCGGATATGGGCCCCCATGGGACAGGCCTGGCCCTGCGGGTCATCTCGCCCATAGAGGAAGTCATTAGCTACGGCATCTGACGTCCTGGTCGCAGCATAGGTCGGGTTGCCAATCAGAGGCCGCCCATCTCGCCAGCGGCCCATCAGCTTGGCCGCCACCCAATCCTCTGTCACCTGATCGCCAACGATCCCAGCGAGCTTTTCGGCACCGACTTGGTCATTGAGAGCCTTGGCCTTTTCTGCCGTCATGGCGGCGAAGCCGTCTGCATCCTGCTCTAGCTGGCGAATAACCAGAAACGACCCATTACGGCCAAAGTCGCGGAACTCTTTTTGTAGGCTGGGGAGATTTATGTCCGGATAGCCAAAGTTGCGAGTGTCGCTCAAGACCGGCAAATTTCCGCCCAGATCACTCTCGGCGGCGGTCTTCAAACTAGGGGCGATATAGCCTTGGTTGTTTGGATAGCCGAAGATGAACTCGCCCGGCTCGACGACGCCGAGGTCGTTGGCCGCCGGGGCGGCGGGATCAACGCCTTTCAAAGTCGGTCCCGAAATTCCGTCTCGGAAGCCAAAGTGCTCGTAGCTTGTGCTGGGGCCATCTGAACTAGGCGACGTCAAAGCGACCACGTTTAGGTTTTTGTCTAGGGTGACAGTCTTGATCGGCGCATGGACGACGCGCCCCCCCGCCGTGACAAGATCATTTGTCAGGGCGGCGATCTGCGCGTCCAAGTCTTTCGCAGTCGCTGCGTAGGTCATGAGTACGCCGTCGCTGATCAGGTCGGGCTGAAGGCCACTGGCCGCCCCGTCCGTCCATTGCCAAGGTTCGGAAGGGTCAGCGGGCGGTGCATCACCAAGGATTGGACCCCGACTGACCATGCCGTTCTGGAAGGCGGTGGAGAACTCTTTCAAGAGATGGATGGGCGGCCCGAAGGCTGTGTCGAACTTGCGCAAACCCGTCGCGGAAAGGGCCATGAACAGGGCCTTATCTTTATCGGGAAATTTTCCGTAGGAAATCTGGGGCTGAATGGCCTGCAGCCAGGCTCCTCGCGATACCGCATCACCTGGAAGTGTGAAGGGTATGCAGGCGCTGAAGACTGCCCGCCGCATGCCGCGGAACAGTAGCGACTGAACCTCCGGTGCTTCTATCTCGCTGGCCTGTGACTGCCCCGACCCGAACAGATCAAGCCAGGACCTCGCGGCGCTGTCATCATAGGCAAAGGCCAAACCCCGCTGGATCAGCAAATTGGCCCGCATGACATCGCCAGTCAGGTCGGGAAACCGGCTGTACCAGAAATCGGTTGGAATCTGCTGGCGGCGAACCCAGCGCTTAAAACGATCGCCGTCTGCAGCACCATTTCCGATCAGGCCCTCAGACTTTGGAAACCCGATCCCGTTGCTCCAGGCAGCAGTTTGCCCCGCATGGGCACGGGTGATGAAGTCCTCGAGATAGCTCTCCCAACTGCCGTCATAATTAGACTGGAAGACCATGGTCTGGCTGCCGGGCATGCGGAACCATTTTGCGAAATGAATCGTGCCCATGGTCAGTACAAACCCGGGGCGGAACCAGATCAGGCTCTGGGCTATGCCCCACATGGCGAAGGCAAAGGCAAAGCGCCGGACCAGTCCAGGCTTCAAGGGCGTGACGGCGATGATGTGGTTCTGCTGATAGCCGGGGGCGTTTTCCCGTTCAATAATCGTCCTGACCAGCTCCGGGTCTGGGGCTTGGTCGTCGGGCATCTCCTGAGCTTCTTCCGCCAGAAAAATGCGATAGGCGCAAAAGGCTGCCAACGCCCAAAGAACGCCCGTCAAAACCAAACCTAAAACGAGAACCGCCGACCAGTGGAAGAGGGGCCCGAGCCCCGCCCCCAAGGCCAGAACGCTATGAAGACCCGTCGCCACTACGAGAAAGCAAACGAGAAAGGCTGTGGCCAGCTGTAGGCCCAAACCGCCCTGCAAAACCTTGGGCAGGGGATCCCAGAACTTTTTAGGCTGACGCCAGGTTGAAATTGCCGGATCCCCCCGGCTGGGTAGGACCGTCAGGGCATCGAGGTCCAGGTGCGCCGGATCACGACGCAACTCTGCGCGCACGGCGGCTAGGACATCCATCGCCTTAGTGCCAAACCTGTCGCCGAGGTTTCCGAGCACAGCCTGGACGGCGGACCTGAGCCGCTGCTGCTCAGCCGTACCCGCCACACTGCGTTCCTGCGACCCCATGAAGTTGAGCCCGGTTGAACCCCAGGGGCCATAATGCAAACGCAGGGCGTAGGCCCGAAGGATATCGGCGATTGGGCGATCGTCACCTGGCCGAACCAGATTCAGGATATCCCGCAGCCAGCCCCCCGCATGATCGGCGATGATCGGAAGCGCGTACTCCCGATTGCCATCAACATTGAATTCCAAAAGCAAATTCAAAGGTGGTGCGCCACCTTCACCCCACACCGAGGCTGAAGCGAAGTGCACAATACCTGTAGATGCCAATGACTCCGCGACCTCCTCAGTGGCGGGATTGCCAAGGGCGTGAAGATCCTTTTCGATCGCTGAGCGTGCCAAATCTGCAGTCACCGGAATACAGATTTGGATCATGTCCTGGGTACTGCGCGGCGAAGCGAAGACCATGTCCATTTGGCGCGGGAAATAACCCACCCGCCTTAGAGCCCCTGTCCCATCCTGGGCGGGCGTCAGCTTGTCCCGGGCAAACAGAGCCACGAACATTTCAGTGATGATGGTCATGGCCAAATGCTGACCAAGACACTTGTGGACCCCATGACCAAAGATCAGTTCGAAGTCTTCCGGCTTACGGGGATTGGAGGGCCGGTCTGCCAGGGCCGACATGGTCGAAACCATAACCGTCGCGCCCTTCGGAATGGTCGTCTTGTACCATTTGCCTTGGCCCACGACCGTCGCCTGACGGGCATATCGCCATTGTCCAGGTGCCAGGGCGGGATTGCGACGTCCAGCTTCCCAAAGCAAGGCCTGCATGCGCGCGCCATCATCTTCGGCACGGGCGGCCTTCCTAGCCGCCTCGGAGGTCGAAGACCGGCTGAGGACCTCTTCTAGCATATTGGCTGAGCCGAGACCGTTGGTTGGAACAAATCCCACAACCAGTCCCAATATGACGGCGCGGATCTCTTCGCGGCTGAGGCCAAGGTCTGGCTCCCGCGTCTTCAGCCACACCAAGCGTTCTACAAGGGTAAGGGCACTGAACGGCCTTTCTCCAGGTGCCGCGATATCAGAAATTTCCGTCGTGGCCTTGTCGATGGCGACATCGATGATCCGCGAGAGCCGCAGTGCTCCAGATCGCGCAAGCTGACGTTTAATCGGGTCGCCGGTGGGATCGGCGAAGAGCTGGGCGGACACAGCCACAGACCATTCCGCAAATCGGTTTGGATTTGGAAACTCTAGGCCAAAGTATCGGCGGCAAATCTCGGTTGGCACCCGAAAGATGAAGTCAGTGATGACATCGATCCGCCCGGCCGCACCTTCCAGCAGGGCATTTGAAAAGGCGCGACTCTGCTGCTTGGCGAGGTCCAAATCATCTCGCAGGACGATCTTGCGAATGATGGCGTTCTGACGCGCCTGGTCGGGACCTTCCAGTCCCAGGACAAATGTCGCGGCCTTGCCGTCGGTGCTGTGGGACAGCTCGGCCATTTCAGGGCCGTAGGGAACTTCTAGAAAATCCGGATGGTCCAGGGCATTGCGGACATCGTCCTTGCGGGTGATCCAGTAAATTCCACCCAGCTGCATGACCGGCCAAAATCGCCGCCCGAAGGCTAGGAGTAGAGGTATGCTCTTGCGGACAAGATCAGAGCCAAGTTGGGCGATGGCCCCCTTAGGTGCCAGCCGTTCAAAATCAAATTCCGGAAATGCCTCATCAGGCAGGTAGTGATCTTGAGCTTGTGCGGACTTGATACCGTCATAATATTTTGCGCCCAAAGTCTTCCCACCTATCTCAAGGCTTCTCCCCCGGCGTCTGAACTAAGCTCAGATCATCATGGCCTGAAGGAGGAGCTACCAAAGTTTCATCCAGCTCACTCAAGGTCTTTTTCAATTGATCTGGCCAAGTCTGGTCAACAAACGGCACCCAATCGAGATGCTTGAGTTTGAAGCCCGGATTTGACTCTCTCAACGCCGCCAAAGCGCCTGATGCAGCCTCCCGCTGGCCGCGCCCTACCAAAGACCACACTCTTGAGATGTGAGCGTACCAGTATCCTGGACGCCGCAGAAGTGACTTTTCTGCGAAACTGATTGCATCGTCCCAACGTCCGAGCATGGCGTAGCACATGGCCAATTCGCCCAGCAGATAGTAGGCATATTCCTCGCCCATATTCAGCCGCATGGCCTCTAGCAACATACCAGTCGCCTGTTCTGGGTCTCCGCTCAGATAGTAAGCTGCACCCAATTGTGAATAGGCGTAGGCGAGGCTGGGGTTGAGCGAAATCGCCTGCTTCAGAAGGCCGATCGCAGCCGAGGTGTGCTTTAGCCACAACTCTGCAATACCGGCGATCATATAGCCGCGCCCATCAAGGTAGTCGGCTGAAATGGCCCGTTGGGCGAGCCGTCGAAGTTCGATCACTTCGGTACGGTCAGCTCGGGTCAGCCAAAGCTGCCTCTGCCGAAAATAAGCGAGCTGCAAGATGGCTTCTGGCGAATTCGGTGCCAAGTCGAGAGCCTGGTTGAGTAGTTGTTCCGCCACCAAGCTGTCTTCAATTGTGTATCGATTATGATGCCAGCGGGCGCGCCAGATCAGATTGGTGACGCGGGGGCTGCTCTCAGGCCGCGCAACCGCCCGTGTCATTTCTGCGTCATCTACAGAGCTGGCCAGGGCACCAACGATCGCTGTGAGCACCCGCTCCAGGTCGCTGGACGCCAACTCTGGGG
>CAITHQ010000322.1 GCA_903892305.1 uncultured Alphaproteobacteria bacterium | reverse complement strand
TGATACCAGAAGGAGCCGGTGACATAGATCGAGGCTGCCGCCTTGCGCACCTTTTCCGAGCCCAGAAGCATGGAGAGCGGGTGACCGTTGGCAATGCATTTGCCCCAGGTGGATAGGTCGGGCTGGATACCGATCCGTGCCCAGCTGCAATCTCGCGCCAGTCGAAGGCCTGCTCGGACATCATCGACAATCAACAGGGCCCCTGTCTGGTCGCACAGTTCCCGCACCCGGGTGGCATAGGCCAGGTCTGGCTCGGCCTGATCAATGAAGGCATCGTGCTTGAAGGGGGCGGCAAAAATAGCGGCCAGGTCGTCTCCGGCTTCAGCCACAGCGGCCTCGAGGCTGACCACGTCGTTATAGTCGCAGAGAATCTGATGGGCGCGGTCCGAGGGCAGGGCCCCGGTTGGGCGCGGTGTGCACCAGGGGGCAGCCCCGTGATAGGCACCCTTGGCTCGGATGATGGTCTTGCGCTTGGTGTGAGCTCGCGCGGCGATCAGGGCCATGGAGGTGGCGTCTGTTCCGTTCTTGCAGAATATGGCCCAGGTGGCGTGCTCAACCTGCGCCACCCAGCCTTCGGCCAGTGCCACCATCAGCTCGGTCGGGCCTGTCAAGGTGTCGCCCTGAGACAGCTGGTTCACAAAGGCGGCGTCAATGTCGGGATGGCCATAGCCGAACAGGTTCGGACCATAGGCACACATGAAGTCCAGATAGCGGTTGCCGTCGGCGTCCCAGAGGTGTGCGCCTTTAGCCTTGGAAAAGAATTGCGGATAGTCGTCGGGCAGCATGGCGGTTGACTGGTGGCCGAACATGCCGCCGGGGATGACGGCGGCGGCTCGGTCCCGCAGGGCGCGGTCATGGCTGTTGGTAAGGGTCATGGTCGGGCGCTCACTGGTCTGACGTTCTTGAGACCTTACGCTGGTTCAGGCGCGCCGCAACAGGGACGCAGCGTCAATCCCGACTCACATTACGCCTTGCGGCATGTGGGGCCCCATTCTTCTCGGCTTGTTCTATGCCGCCATCTATGTGGGCAATGGCGCGGCCACGCCCTACCTGCCGGTCTGGTTTCATCATAGGGGTCTGACGGGCGCTGAAATCGGGTTGATCCTGTCGGCCCCCATGCTGGCGCGTATAGCCACAGCGCCCCTGCTGGCCCTCTGGGCTGACACCTTCCGACTGAGACGCACCCCGCTCATGCTCATGGGGTTGGCGACCGCCATCTGTTTCGCCCTCATGGCCCCGCCCTTAGGGTTTTGGGGCTGGTTCGCCGTCTGGTTCATCGCCAGTTCGATCTTCACCGCCTTGCCGCCTTTGACTGACGTCATCGTCCTCAACCGCGCCCGGCATGAGGGGTTCAACTATGGTTGGCCTCGAGGAATAGGCTCAGCGGCCTTCATCCTGGCCAATATCGCCATGGGGGCCATCCTCGTTCGCAACTCCCCAGAACTGGTCTTGGTCTGGATGATCCTCGCAGCCCTCCTGGTGGCAGTAAGCGCGCGGTTCCTCCTGCCCGCTGATCCGGTCGCCTCAGAGGGCGGCCACGCCAATGGCGCCGACCGTAGGGCCGGTCTGATAGAGCTAATAAGAGATCCAGACTTCATGCTGGTGGTGGTGTCCGCCGGGCTGATCCAGTCGGCCCATGCCTTCTATTACGGTTTCGCCAGCCTCTCCTGGAAGGCCCAGGGCGTGCCAGACAACCTTACAGGCCTAGTTTGGGCGGCGGGGGTGGTGGTCGAAGTGGTCTTCCTCTGGTTCATGGAACCCTGGCGGCAGAAGCTGGGGCCGCGCAACCTGCTGGTCTTAGGCGGCGTCGCCGGCCTGATCCGCTGGACAGCACTGGCCTTATCACCCCCTCTTTGGCTGGTCTTTCCGCTCCAAGCTCTGCACACCCTGACCTATGCCGCCACCTTCGTCGCCAGCCTGCAGTTGGTTGAGCGCCTCTCCAAACCTGCCAACGCCTCCAGCGCCCAGCTGATCAACTCCGCTCTGCAAAGCGGCATGCTCATGGGCCTGGCGACCATGGGGTCGGGGTTCCTGTTCGATCACTTCGCTGCGAAGGGGTATCTGGCTATGACGGTGATGACAGCGGTCGGGCTGGCCGGGGCTGTGCGGCTCTATGGGGTCAAAAGGCTGGATGGGTGAGGCGTGGTTTAAGGTTGCTGGGTTGGAGGTCCGGCTGCTTGGCCCGGCCGATGGGGAGACTTTGGATGAGCTCTACTTCGCCTGCGCAGACTTCTTTGAGATGGTCGAGGGACGAGCGCCGGCTAAAGGGGATGGACTAAGCCTGCTATCCGATCGACCGGAAGGCGTTTTGTTTGAAAACAAGCTCGTCTTCGGCCTTTTTGAATCAGAGCGTCTGGTCGGAGCCATAGACCTCCTGCGCGACTATCCAGATCAACGGAGCTGGTATCTCGGCCTGATGATCTTCACCTCAGCAATGCGCAATCGCGGCGTAGGCACCCTGGCCTTCGACGCTCTCCGGTCTTGGGTTCTCTCGCAAGGTGGCCAATCCATCCGTCTCATCGTCCAAAGCCAAAACCCGCGGGCGCTAGAGTTCTGGTTGCGTCAGGTGTTCTCCATTTTGGATACAGCCATCCACCAGGGCGATGCGCAGCAGAACCAAGTCCATCAGTTGGAGCTTACCTTGGTTCCGCCGATGATTTCCGAGCCCACCTAGCCAATTCGGTCCTGCAGAGCGGGATGCTCATAGGTCCGCCGACCAGGGCGGTAGAGCTCCCCTTCGACTGGCGTCCGCTCGATATCTGTACTAAGCTAGATATCTAGCTAGCTAGAAGGACTGAGCCATGCATACGGTCGGCGTCTTTGAAGCCAAGAACCGCCTCACAGCCCTGCTGGATGAGGTCGAAGGCGGGGGCGAGGTCATCATTACCCGCCGTGGCAAGCCCATAGCTCGGCTAGCGCCCCTGGAAGGTGGCTTTGATCGCGCAAAGGCCCGCGCTGCAGCAGAGGGTCTCCGCGCGGCGAGCAAAGGGCTGTCCCTTGGCGGCATCTCAATCAAGGATCTCATCAGCGAAGGCCGCAGGTGAGTTTCGTCGTCGATAACTCCGTCGCTCTGGCCTGGTGCTTCGAGGACGAGCAGACCGAGGCTATAATGTCTGTGCTAGACCGGGTCTGCGATGAAGGCGCGAACGCCCCGCAGCTCTGGCCTATTGAAGCGCTCAACGGTCTGCTCATGGCTGAGCGCAGGAAACGGATAGACAGCGTCTTGCGGCGACGTCTCACAGGTTTTTTGCAGGCGCTGCCCATTGAAATTGACACTGAGACGGCCGGTCTGACCTGGACCGAAATTGCAGAGCTGGCTGAACGCCATCGACTGACATCCTATGACGCGACCTACCTGGAGCTCGCCCTTCGATTGGGCTTGCCGCTAGCAACGACAGACAAGGCCCTGGCCGCGGCTGCAGCGTCGGCTGGCGTGTCTCTCCTCTTGAGCGTTTAGAGTCCCCCTGACCCTACGACAGCCTTGCCTCCCGCCCCTTAACCGCGACAATGGCGGAAAACAGGGAGACTGCTGATGCGTGCGCTGGAAGTCAAAGAGCCTTGGGGCGTTGATCAACTGACTGTGGTCGAGCGCGACGCGCCGACGGCGGGGCCAGGTCAGGTCCTGGTTCGCATGAAGGCCATTTCGCTGAACTATCGCGATCTGCTGATGGTCGGCGGGGTCTATGGTCGCGGTCCCAGCCAGAGCGGAGCAGTGACACCGTTTTCTGACGCCTGCGGCGTTGTCGAGGCTGTTGGCCCTGGGGTGACCCGGGTTGCAGTGGGCGACCGGGTCTCGACCCTGTTCTTCCAGAACTGGGTGTCTGGCCCGCCGGATCTGGCCAAGCTATCCAGCGCCTTAGGCTTTCCCATTCCCGGTGCCGGGGCCGAGCTGCAGGTCTTTAGCCAAGAGGGTGTTTCAAAGGTCCCCGACTTCCTGACCGACGCGCAGGTGGCGACCTTGCCCTGCGCCGCCCTGACCGCCTGGCGCGGCCTCTTCGTGGACGCTAGCCTGGAGCCCGGAGACACGGTGGTGCTGCAAGGCACCGGCGGGGTCTCGATCTTTGGCCTGCAGTTCGCCAAGGCTGCGGGACTGCGCACCATTATCACTTCATCGTCGAACGAAAAGCTCGAGCGGGCCAAGGCTCTGGGTGCGGATCATACTATCAATTATCGCGAAACTCCTGACTGGTCAGGCCCGGTTCGGGCGGCGACCGGCGGCGTCGGCGCAGATTTTGTCATGGAAGTGGGCGGGGCTGGCACCATCCAGCAGACCCTGCGCGCCATCAAGATCGGCGGTCATATTGCCATTATCGGCGTGGTGGCAGCTGGGGGCGAAGGGATCAATCCTGCTGTCCTGATCGGCAATAGCGCCAAGATGCAGGGCCTGTCTGTTGGCTCTCGCGACATGTTCGAAGCCATGTGCCGGGCTATCGACCTGCGCAAGATCGCACCTGTGGTGGACAAGGTCTTCCCCTGGACCGAGGCCCGGGCAGCGTTTGAATCCATGCGCGGCGGCGAACACTTCGGCAAGATCGTGCTGACCTTCTGACCCGGTCATAGATCACGGCCTCTCCGGAGAGGCGGCTCCTGGGATTTTTGACGAGTTCATAGCCTTATGAACTAGACCCCGGCCTCCGCCGGGGTGACCGGTGGTGGGGATGGCCCGGCGATTGACTGTCACCTCCGGTCATACCGGCGAAGGCCGGTATCCAGCTCATAGGGCGCGGAGTGTCCGGAGAGGCAGTTCCTAGAGCGCTT
>CAITHQ010000321.1 GCA_903892305.1 uncultured Alphaproteobacteria bacterium | reverse complement strand
TCGAGCTTGGCCTGGCGGCCGAGAATGGGATCGGCCACCTCGCCGGTCAGCTTATCGCCGTCGACAATCAGGGTGTTGGACTTATGTCCGTGGAACCCCACTGCCTTGGCCACCCGCTCCGTGAAGAAGGTGAATCCGCCAGAGACCAGCAGGCACCTTGCGCCGTGATGGGCCATGGTCCTCACCAGGGTCCGGGCACCAGGATTAAGCTGCACTCTCTGCTCATAGGTTGCCTGCAGGGCGTCGATGGACAGGCCCTTGAGCATGGCCACCCGCTCGCGCAGGGCGGCGTCGAATTCCAGCTCGCCGCGCATGGCGCGCTCGGTGATGGCCGAGACCTGATCCTTGACGCCCGCGAAGTCGGCCAGTTCATCCAGGCACTCACAGCCGATAATGGTGGAGTCCATGTCGGCGATCAGCAGGCCCTTGCGACGGCCTTCAAGGGGCTGGACGCAGACATCGATCGGCCGCTCGCCCAGGACTCGGGCGACATGGGCCCGCAGGGTCGCGACCTCCCCGCCCTCTAGCAAAAGATCCACGGCGCCAGGACCAAGGTGACTTGGCTCCTTGACGTGGGCCCCCAGCGCTGCGAGCCCTGGGGTGATATCGCCGATGGCGGCGGTGACAAGGTCGGCGTGTGCACCGACAAGGGTAAGAGCAATCTGCATGACGCCCCGCATCTGGCTGATCGCTGGTCCGACGGCAAGCGGCAAGTCTGCCCTGGCCCTGGCTTTGGCGCAGAAGTTGGGCGCTGAGATCATTGGTGCCGATGCCCTTCAGCTCTATGCAGATCTGCCCATTTTAAGTGCCGCGCCGTCAGCGGAAGACTTGGCGATGGTTCATCACCATCTGGTGGGTGTGGCTGACGCAGCAGACGGCTGGTCGGTGGGGCGCTGGCTCGAGGCTGCCAATGCCCTCATCGAAGACGGTCGGCCCTATGTGGTGGTTGGCGGGACAGGCCTCTATTTCAAAGCCCTGACCAAGGGACTGGCGGTTATGCCCACCCTACCCCAAGCCATCCGCGCTCAGGTCCACACGGAATATGACGCCCTAGGTGAAGCCGCCTTTCGTGAGCGACTAGCCCAGGTCGATCCCGTCGCAGAAGCCCGGATCATGCCCCGGGACCGCCAGCGCCTGTCCCGGGCCTGGGAAGTCTATGCTGGCACAGGCCGCAGACTTTCCGACTGGCAGTCCGATAATGCCGGTGCCCTGCCTGAAGGGTCCTGGCGCGGCCTGGTCCTAGAGCCACCCCGCGACGGGCTCTATGCCCGCTGCGACGTAAGGTTCGAGGCCATAATGGCAGCAGGTGCCTTGGACGAGGTGGCCGCCCTTACCGCCCGCGGCCTGTCCCCCACCCTGCCGGCTATGAAGGCCGTAGGCTATCGGGAGCTGACCGCACATCTGAAGGGTGAGATGAGCCGCGAAGCCGCCATCGCCGCCGCCCAGATGGAGACTCGCCGCTATGCCAAGCGCCAGACCACTTGGGCCCGAGGGCAAATGGCCGATTGGGCTCGGATCACCGCCTTAGACCCTAAAGACCAGCTTGCGGCTCTGAATTTGTGGATTGGGTGAAATCAACCCCGCACCTGCGGGTTGACGGCCTCTACGGGGCATGGCATTTCTTAGGCCTTAGTTTTCGGAGCAGACCTTTGCGTCAGATCCTCGTACTTTATAGGCGACCTGCCGCGGACTGATTTCAGTCCGTGAAAGGTCGCTTGCAACCGGGCCCCCAGCGGGCCTTTTTTAATGCCCTCTTCCCTAGGCCAAGACCATGACCGTCCATCAATCACTGCAAGCCGCTGACGACGCCACCGCCGATCAGAACATTATGTCGGGCGCCGAAATGGTGGTCCAAGCCATGATAGACCAGGGCGTCGAGGTATTGTTTGGCTATCCGGGCGGTGCCGTCCTGCCAATCTATGACGCCCTCTTCGACCAGGAAGATAAGCTGCGGCATATTCTGGTCCGCCACGAGCAGGGTGCCACCCATGCTGCCGAGGGCTATGCTAGGTCTACCGGCAAGCCCGGCGTGGTTCTGGTGACTTCCGGCCCCGGGGCGACCAACGCCATTACCGGGATTGTCGACGCTCTGATGGACTCCATTCCCATGGTGGTCATTACTGGCCAAGTCGCCACCCACCTGATTGGCACTGACGCCTTCCAGGAATGCGACACCATCGGCATGACCCGCTCGGTGACCAAGCACAACTATCTGGTCAAGAACGTCGCCGACCTGCCGGCTATCCTGCACGAGGCCTTCCACATCGCCACCCATGGTCGCCCCGGCCCCGTGGTCATCGACATCCCCAAGGACGTTCAGTTCGCCAAGGGAGTTTACCAGGGACCACATGCGGTCAAGCACGCTCACAATTATGCGCCGCGGACCAAGGGCGATCCGACCAAGATCGCTCAAGCTGCGGCCCTGATCGCCAGCGCAAAGCGGCCAATCTTCTATACGGGTGGCGGCGTCATTAATGCTGGCCCTAAGGCCAGTGCCCTGCTGCGTGAGCTGGCCAAGCTGACCGGCGCGCCAGTGACCTCGACCCTGATGGGCCTGGGTGCCTTCCCGTCCAGCGACCCGCAATGGCTGGGCATGTTGGGCATGCATGGCAGCTTCGAAGCCAATAATGCCATGCACGACTGCGACGTGATGATCTGCGTCGGCGCGCGATTTGACGACCGGGTCACTGGCCGCCTGGACGCCTTTTCGCCGGGCAGCAAGAAGATCCACATCGACATCGATCCCTCATCCATTTCGAAGAATGTCCGAGCTGATATCGGCATTGTCGGCGACGCGGGTAGCGTCATGGAAGACCTGATCGCCGCCTTGAAAATCATCAAGGTTAAGTCCGATCCCTCGGCCCTCTCGGACTGGTGGGCGCAGATCGAAACCTGGCGGGCGCGGAAGTCCTTCCGCTACAGCCCCGACGCCAAACATATCAAGCCGCAATATGCCCTTGAGCGCCTGCAGGCCCTGACCCAAGACCGCGACACCTACATCACCACCGAGGTCGGCCAGCATCAGATGTGGGCCGCACAGTTCCTCCACTTCGAGGAGCCCAATCGCTGGATGACCTCTGGCGGGCTGGGGACCATGGGTTATGGCCTGCCCGCCGCCATCGGCGTCCAATTGGCCCATCCGAACAGCTTGGTCATCGATGTCGCCGGCGATGCCAGCGTCCAGATGACCATGCAGGAAATGAGCTGCGCCGTTCAGCACGGCCTACCCATCAAGATCTTCATCCTGAATAATGAATGGATGGGCATGGTCCGCCAGTGGCAGCAATTGCTGCACGGCGAACG
This sequence comes from uncultured Alphaproteobacteria bacterium, assembly GCA_903892305.1. Classification (GTDB taxonomy): domain Bacteria; phylum Pseudomonadota; class Alphaproteobacteria; order Caulobacterales; family Caulobacteraceae; genus Phenylobacterium. The sequence goes on along the minus strand of CAITHQ010000321.1, from coordinate 5,332 downwards.
TTATTCGCACTCCTATTCCGCGAGCTTGCCAGACTTCGTGAAGATGGCCGAGGCCTTCGGCGCGGTCGGAATCAGGGCCGAGACCCCCGACGAACTGGACGCGAAGATCCTGGAAATGATCAACAGCGACAGGCCAGTCCTGTTCGACTGCCGAGTGACCAAGGAAGAAAACTGCCTGCCCATGATCCCGTCTGGCAAGGCGCACAACGAAATGATCCTGGCCGACGACGGCCAGGACATTGGCAGCGTCATCGGCGAGGAAGGCAAGGGTCTGGTCTAGGATGTCGGTTGAAGCCTCCTGCCATTGCGGCTCTGTCCGCATGGCTCTGGCAGTGGCCCCGGAAACCGTTACCGACTGTAATTGCTCAATCTGTCGGCGCTACGGTGTGCTTTGGGCCTATTATGAGCCCGGGTCCGTGGACTTCCTTGCGCCGACTGGACCGACCGACACCTATGAGTGGGGAGATCGCATGCTGACCTTCCACCGCTGCCGAACCTGTGGCTGCATCACCCATTGGGCCGACAGGGATCCGAGCTATGACCGCATGGGGGTCAATGCGCGACTTCTCCCTCTTGACGTTCTGTCAGCTGCCCAGGTGCTCCACCTCGATCGCGTCTGAAACCCTTCAGTCCCGTCCGGCCATATTGCGGGCCATGTTAGCGAAAGCCTTGTTGATCAGCTTTTCCATCGCGGGGTCGATCTCAGCCTCCTTTAGGGACCGCGCCATGGCATGGGTCCATTGCGCCGCTGTAGCGGCTGAGACTGGCACTGTTGCATGCATTGACATCATGCAGCGTCCTGGGTTGGCCTGAAACCAAGTCCTAGGACCACCCAGCCACCCCGTCAGAAATCCAGCCAGGGACGCCCGCATGGGCGCAAGATCAGCGGCATGCAAAAGGCGCAGGTCCCCGTAGGCCGGATCCGAATCCATGAGATTATAAAACCGCTCGACGATCCGCCTCACCTTGGGGTCGCCGCCAATCGCCTCAAATGGCGTCTCGGTCTCTAGCTCAGGCTCTGGCTGTGCGTCTGACATGACACGTCATCGGCAAATAGCCCCAGCCTCGCCTTGATGGACATCAAAATCTCGATTAGCCGCGGTTGACCACCGAGGCTGAGGCCATGAGTTCCGTCAGCAGGGCCAAGGTCGCCTGACCTGAACACTCAAAAGGGTTCAGCTCCACATGCTTGAAATACTTAAGCACGAGAGACGGGTTCAGCTTGGAAATGCTTACCAGGCCCATGGTCCAGGCACCGAACTTGCGCTCGGTGATTTCCTCATAGACCAGCAGACGCACCTGCTCGTGGCGGGGATCGCGCACAATGGTGGAATAGAGGTCACAAACCTCATTACGGCCGCCCTCGAGCACCTGGATAAACAGGCTATCAGAGGCACAGAGCATGCCCGTGACGCCTTGAGCTGGATTGTTTTTGCGGGCTTCTTCGACAATCTTGCTAAGGTCGGAAGCTGAGGCCTTGGCGACGGGGCGGCTGGCATAAAGGCAACGGACGAGCATCTGAGCCTCACTTTCTTTGATTGAGGAGGGACAGGAATTCGCTGCGCAGGGTGTGGTCCTTCAGGAAGGATCCCCGCATGACGCTGTTGATCATCTTGGTTTCAGAGTCTTTCACCCCACGCCAGTGCATACAGAAGTGATCAGCCTCCATGACAATAGCCAGGCCATCCGGTCGCACCTTGTCCATCAGAACATTGGCCATCTGGGCGATAGCTTCCTCCTGAATCTGCGGTCGGGACATGATCCATTCCGCTAGACGGGCGTATTTGGACAGGCCGATCAAGTTAGAATGCTCATTGGGCATGAGGCCAATCCACAGTCGCCCCATAATCGGGCAAAAGTGGTGGCTACAGGCGCTCCGCACGGTGATGGGGCCGACAATCATCAGCTCGTTGAGCGCCTCAGCGTTCGGAAATTCCGTGACGGTGGGCGGTTCCATATAGCGGCCGCGAAAGACCTCAGTGACGTACATCTTCGCCACCCGGCGGGCGGTATCGTGGGTGTTGTGGTCAGTCTCAGTGTCGATCACCAGGCTCTCAAGGACACCTTTGAACTTGTCTGCAACTTCGGCCAGCAGGGCATCCATATCGCCTGGCTCAAGGAAGGCAGCGATATTGTCATTGGCATTGAACCGCTTGCGCGCCTTCTGGATCCGGTTGCGGATCTTGGCGGAGACGGGTTCGGCGGCGGGGTCCGGGGGAGACTCTGACGGGGGTTTCAAGACACGCCTGTTCTTAACGATGATGGCAGACCGAGCTCTGCAATTCATAACTGAAGCCTCCTGCGGTCTTGCGCAAGTCCCGCGAGGCTTTCGATGTGCCGGGGAGCACGCCCCTCGGTTGTCATAGCGCCAAGCGAAGTTCCCGGGATATGACGTTGGCCCGGGGGCTTTCCTTGACCTGATAGGTCCCCTCGGGAAGATCGGTGATCAGCCCTGCCTTGCCTGCGCCGTCCAGCTTCAGCCATTCAAGGCCCTGCTCAAGGGTCAGGATTACAGGCTGTCGGTCATGGATGGCGGCAACATCATGACCATTGGGGCCCGTAACGAAGGCAAAACTCTCAAGGGGCTCTGCCATGTCGCTGGGACGGGACAGATCCCACAGACCCGCGAAATACCGTACCTGATCTTGCGGTGACTGGGGCTGCCAGGAAATCTCCCACCGCCGCTTGGGTTGGCCCTTTTTCCAGCCAGGGGGTGCGTCGTATTCGATAAAGCTGGTGAGGGGGACCAGGGCGCGACGGTGGCGATAGGCCTCGCGGAAGGACGGCGCTGTGTCCACGGTTTCGATCCGCGCATTGGTGCACATGGACTTCCATGCTGACACAGGGCCCCGGTGAAAGTTTGGCACCATCCACCAGCGGCGCTCCACCCCTTCGAGCCCGCCCATGGGATTGGCCGGGTCAACAGCTCGGATTATCGGCGCGCGATTGGTCGGCCGATAGGGATCTGCAAGGTCCCGGTTCGGCTCCGCATCGGCCCATTGGAAAGAAATTTTGACCTCCCGAAAGGTGAGATCATAGGCCCCTCGGTTGAGCTTCAGCTGATACTCATTACACATCGGCCTAGCGGCTAGCGCTTCAGCCGGAGCGGGCCCAGATAATCGCGCTTGCCGAGTTTCACGCCCTTGTGCCGCAAAATATCGTAGGCAGTTGTAGCGTGGAAATGCAGGTTGGGCAGAGAGAAACTCATCAGGAAGTCCTCTGCAAGGAAGGGCATCTGCATTTCCCCCAACTTGAAGACCATATCCTTTCCCTCAAGGCCGTTTACCTCTTCTGGGGTCAAGCTGGTAATCCCAGCCTGGGCCTCAGTGATCAGCTTCTGAAGGCCGCTATATCCGGGCTCTGGGGTCGGACCCGCAGGGGTGAATACGCCAGCCTTAACGCCCTGGATTGCGCCGAGCGTGTGGTGGGCGACCGAGACAACCTGAAACGAAAACGGCAGCATATCTTCGGCAAGCCGGAATCCGACCAGGTCATCGGCGCTGGCACCCGTGGCCTCGCAATGGGCTCGACCTTTTTCTAAAAATCCAGCCACCCCAGCCAGGGTCTGAACAAAAGACGCGACGCTGACGTCGTAGAGCGAAATAGCCACTGAAAACTCCTCGGAATGAACGGGCAGTTTCAACCGTCAGCCCCCTCAGGTCAAAGACTTCATCTTCGTGGAACGCGGCTCACCAAAGGTTTATGCATTTGAGGGTCAAAGATCAGACATTAGCACCGACAAGGGCCCCGATCCCGGCGGTCGCTGCCATGGCAAACGCGCCCCAGAAAGTCACCCGCAGGGCACCCTTCATCACCGGAGCGCCGCCCGCAGCCGCGCCTATGGCACCCAGGACCGCCAGGAAGATCAGCGACCCTATGCTCACCAAAGGCGTTATGCTCGAAAGCGGTGCAAAAGAGGCAATCGCCAATGGGGCAGCTGCGCCGGCGGTGAAGGTGGCGGCCGAGGTCAAGGCAGCCTGAATAGGACGCGCCGCTGTCATTTGAGAAATGCCGAGTTCATCATGGGCGTGAGCGCCGAGGGCGTCTCTGGCCATCAATTGCCCTGCAACCTTGGCCGCCGTCTCAGCATCCAGCCCCCGGGCCATATAGATCCCTGCGAGCTCATTCGCCTCAGCAGAGGGGTCTGCTTCCAGCTCTGCGCGCTCTCGCGCCAAATCTGCTGTCTCGGTATCGGATTGCGAACTGACAGAAACATACTCGCCCGCCGCCATGGACATGGCACCGGCCACGAGGCCTGCGACACCGGCCACCAGAATTTCAGAGGGCTTTCCCGCCGCCGCCGCCACGCCGACGATCAGACTGGCGGTGGAGACGATCCCATCATTTGCGCCCAGAACTGCGGCTCTAAGCCAGCCGATCCGCGAGACAAGATGGCGTTCTGTATGCAGCCGGCTCATTAATGACTCCGATCAAAAGAGATTGTAGCGCAACAGTCGATCACGCTTTCGAAATGTCATGCGAAACATGCCTGATCATGTTCGGCATCACGCGATCAAACCGCTTCACTATCACTTGGTGGCTCGACTAGGATATTCCAGGCGGCGCGACCTACCCCAAAGCGAGTAATCCCTAATGCTTAGACGGCGTTTTTTGATCGGCACCAGCGCAGCCCTGGCGGCATCGACGAGAGCTTTTGCGGCTCAGGGGCCTGTGAAGATCCAGATCATAACGCGTCTGGGTGATGTCTCTCTGGAGCTACGCCCTGACAAGGCACCGATTACAACTGCCAATTTCCTGGCCTATATCGACAAGCGATTACTGGATCACGCGACATTCTATCGATCATCCCGCCCGGAGGGTGCCAAGGATTTCGAATTTGGCGTGGTCCAGGGCGGGCTACAGAACGACCCACGATATCTTCTGAAACCCATCGCCCACGAATCCACCACGAAGACCGGCCTGAAACATACCAATGGGGCTATTTCCATGGGACGGCGGGCACCAGGCACGGCGACCTCCGACTTCTTCATTTGCGTCGGTGATCAGAGTTACCTCGATGCGGATCCGACCCAGAAGGGCGACAACAAGGGCTTTGCCTGCTTTGGCTATGTCACAGAGGGGCTGGATGTCGTGAAGAAGATTATGGCACTTCCCCTTTCGCCGAATAGCGGGCTAGGGGTCATGAAGGGGGAGATGATCCGTAACCCCCTGCCGATGAAGGTTCGTCGAGCCTAAATTGCGTCATTTGTTTGCCTGATCCCTCGTTTCCGGGAGTCGCGAAGCCTGATGCATATCGTTAACCATCGTTAAAGGTTGCGAACGCTAAATCTCCCATCAGGCTTGCAGCAGGCGGCACAGACTTCGACCGACC
>CAITHQ010000320.1 GCA_903892305.1 uncultured Alphaproteobacteria bacterium | reverse complement strand
TCTGACCTCAGATTGGTCAATCCGCGGGATGGTTGGCCCCAGGAAAGGGCCTGGGCGACGGCTTCAGGTGCCGAGTGGCCACTCAATGCAGCGCGGGTTTATGACAGTGTCGAAGCCGCCATTGCTGATCTGCACCTGGTCTATGCGACCACTGCCCGGCCCCGCGAATTGCAGACACCGATTCTCACCCCCCGCGACGCCTGTGCCGAACTTGTACGTGAAGTGGATGCTGGGCGTCAGGTCGGCCTGTTGTTCGGCGGGGAGCGCGCCGGGTTAGAGACCGCAGATATCGCCCTGTGCCAAGCGGTGGTGACCCTGCCCATTGATCCAAGGTTCCGCTCGCTCAATCTGGCCCAGGCGGTGATCATACTTGCCTATGAATGGCAGATGAGTCTGACCACAGGGGTTCCGCCTGCCTTCCGCGACGCACCGCCGCCAGCCGAGGCTGCCGCCTTGCTGGGCCTGTTCGAGCATTTTGAAAACGAGCTAGACGCCGCCGGCTTTTTCCATCCGCCGGAGAAGAAGCCATCCATGGTTCAGAACCTGCGCTCGGCCCTGGCTAGAGCCCGGTTCTCCGATCAAGAGGTCCGTACGTTTAGGGGCGTTGTCACAGCCCTGTCGAAGGGGCGGGGTCGCGTACTCGAGAAACTCGTAAAGAAAACCGTTCAAGGGAGCCCGAAATGAGCACTGATAAACTGCAGGCCCTTCAGGCCGCAGCCGCCACCGCCTGGCGGTTTGCCCTGCCGCTGATCGAAATCTCGACGACTCGGAGCCGAGGCCAGATGAATGGCTCACAGATGAATGTGTTCGGCCACATGCGCAGGCTGGCCGACCATCGCGCCCGAGCTGTCACAACGCCCAATAACGATACCTTCTACTCCACGGCACAGGTGGACCTATCCCATGGCCCGGTGACCGTGAGCCTGCCGCCGACCGGCGACCGGTATCTGTCTTTGCAGTTGATGGACGCCTACACAAATTCCTTCGCCATTTTAGGCACCCGGACCACGGGCAATGGCGGCGGGACCTATACCCTTGTTGGTCCCACGGAAGCAGCCGAGGGCGGACAGGTGGTGCGCTGTCCCACCAATCACGTCTGGGCCCTGGCGCGGATTCTGGTGGACGGGCCTCATGACGTCGAGGCGGCCAAGGCGGTTCAGCAGGGTATTTCCATGCAGGGCCCAGCTGTGGAAACCCCCGGACCCTTCGCCCATCGCGGTGCCGGCTGGCAGGACTATTTCGCGTCCGCCGCTCAGTTGATGAAACTCAATCCACCCATGGTTATGGACCAGGCGGAGGTCGACCTCATGGCCCCTCTTGGTCTGGATGATTTCCGCTCGGAGCGGTTTTCTGCAGAAGAGGTCGTCGCCATCGAGGCCGGTGTCGCAGAGGCCAAGGCAGCTTCAAAGCGCGGGGGCCTTTCTGGCGCAGGCTTTATCAAGGGATGGTCCTATCCCTCTGGCCGATTGGGCGACTTTGGTCAGGACTATGCCCTTCGCGCCGCGGTCGCGGTGTCAGGCTTGGCGGCTCTCCCGCCGATTGAGGCCATGTATATGCGAGCTCAGGGGGATTTGCCCGGTGCCCTATTTGAGGGCCTTCGGAACTGGGTCCTGCATTTCCCGGCCGATGCCCTGCCGCCGGTGAAGTCCTTCTGGTCGCTTAGCCTCTATGAAGCCACGGACGAGGGGCAGTTTTACTTCACTGCCAATCCCATCAATCGTTATGCCATCGGCGACCGAACCGAGGGGCTGGCCCATAACGCAGATGGGTCCCTGGATATCTGGATTGGCCATGCCGAGCCTGAGGGTGCCCGTGCGACGAACTGGCTGCCGGCGCCAGAGGGGCCCTTCGCCCTGTTCCTACGGGCCTATCTGCCCAAGCCAGAGCTCTTGGATGGCGGCTATCATTTCCCGGCCGTTCGGCTTGTGGATTGACCTGCAAGGTTGACTCCTGGCGCAGAGCCAAGCATACACCGCGCCTTCGCGCCTGGGGGTTCGCCCTTCGGGTCTGCGAACCTATGACGGGATGATGCGCCGCCGCCGTTGAAATTGCGTCTCCATCTATGGAGGGGCCGGCTCGCGTCAAATGAAGAGAGACGACACATGTCGAAGCGCCACTCGGCGAAGTACAAGATTGACCGGCGGATGGGCGAGAACATCTGGGGTCGCCCGAAGTCCCCGGTAAATACCCGCGCCTACGGCCCTGGCCAGCATGGTCAGCGCCGCAAGCAGAAGGTCTCCGATTTCGGTCTGCAGCTCCGCGCCAAGCAAAAGCTGAAGGGCTATTACGGCAACCTGACTGAAAAGCAGTTCAGCCGCACCTATACCGAGGCCGCCCGTCGCAAGGGCAACACCTCCGAAAACCTGATCGCGCTTCTGGAAAGCCGTCTGGACGCCATCGTCTATCGCGCCAAGTTCGTGCCAACCGTGTTTGCGGCCCGTCAGTTCGTGAACCACGGCCACGTGCTGGTGAACGGCAAGCGCGTCAACATCGCTTCCTACCGCGTAAAGGTTGGTGATGTGGTTTCCGTGCGTGAGCGGTCCAAGAACATGGCGCTCGTCCTGGAAGCCCTTCAGTCCAGCGAACGCGAATTTGCTGACTACATCGAAGTCGATGTTAAGGCCATGACCGCCACCTTCATCCGCGCGCCGGAACTTTCGGAAGTGCCCTATCCTGTGAAGATGGAACCCAACTTGGTCGTCGAATTCTACGCCTCCTAAGCGTCTTTCGATCCCTAAGCGTTTCAAGGGCCCCGGTGCAAACCGGGGCCTTTTTGCTGGGCGATCGGCGCAAGGATCAGGCTTGCCCTCAGGCCTGTATCGGCGTCGAATGACACCATGATCCCCAGACGGTTCCTTGTTGTCGGCGCTCTGGCCTTGACCGGATGCGCAAGCCTTACGCCGGCAAGCGCCTTTCCAGTGGCTGGACCCTTTCCCGAACTGGAACCTGTGCGCCTTGTCCGCAGCGGTTCAGAAGACGTTGTTATCGAAATCGCCAGCCGCGGCTGCTCTGCGCGGCCAGACATCGCCTTTCATGTGGAGCGCAAGGGCGGGGTTGCCACGGTCGCCTTCGCCCGCCGCCGTATGCAAACCTGCAGCGAAGATATGGTCAACTGGATAGAAGTCGCCTTCACCCGGGCTGAACTTGGCCTGGCAGCTGGCGAACCCGTCTTCCTGCTCAACCCCCTTGCTGAGCCGCCGGGGCCATAAATTGGGCGACGAGCTCTTGCGGAACCCTGCGAGGGCGTCCACCGTCCCGCTCAATCAAGCACCAAGTGGTGATCACCTGGGCGCACATGGCACCGTCAGGACCGTCAAGGCGTACATAGCGGTCAAACCGTGGGCCGTCGGCCTTGTCAGCGACCCATGTCCGGCCATGAGCGATCTCGTCGGGCATCAGTGATCGGCGATAGTCGACCTCATGGCGCAGGCAGATCCAGGCCCAGCGGGCCTTGGCCTCAGTCGGTTGCATGGCGTCCCAATGGGCAATAGCCAAATCCTGGGCCCAAGACAGATAGACGACATTGTTCACATGGCCATTGTCGTCAATATCAGCCGGCATTGGCCTGAACTCGAGACGAAAGACCTGCTGGCCTTCCGGGGGCTCCAGGAGGCGGCTCACCTTGGCGGCGTCAGGGCAAGAGGCCCTGTTCGGCCATGAGGCCCTTCAACTCGCCGGACTGGAACATTTCTTTGATGATATCCGCCCCACCGACGAACTCGCCTTTTACGTAGAGCTGGGGAATAGTCGGCCAGTCAGAAAAAGTCTTGATGCCATCGCGCAGGGCATCGTCCTGAAGAACGTCGACGCCGACAAAGTCCACCGCCATATGGTCTAGGACCTGGACCACCAGAGCTGAAAAGCCGCAGCGGGGCTGTTCAGGTACGCCCTTCATAAAGAGAACCACATTATTGGCGGCGATGGTCTGGCCGATGAAGTCGTGGGCAGGGTTTGCGATATCGGTCATGGTGGGACAACTCTCAAGATTTGACCCTAGAGCTATGCAGGCATTGGCCCCGGGTCAAGGCGCGAGCTGGTTTATGCGCGCCTCTGGGGACGATCTTCCTCGGCAAATCGGGCCATTTCCACCTGAGCTGAGATGCCAGCGGGCAGGTCTCGATCCGCAATGGAAGCCCAATTGGCGATGGTCTCAGGGTTGTCGGCTTCGAACATCACGGTGGCCATACTCGGCTCGGTCATCAAATAGGCAAGGCAAAGATCAGCGGCTGTCCACTCGGGTGTCGTATGCAAAAACTGGAATGTGCCTGCTCCCGCAAGGGAGTGCTTCGGTACCATGCCTAAGACTTGGCCGATCCGTCGGGTCAATGGGACTTGGCTGGACTTGATGAGGTCCATGGGGATTGGGTTGCGCGCAATGACAATCAGGTCTTGATCAGATGCGTCTCGCACCCGCCGACGGGTCTGGGCATCCGATGTCATGTCGCACGAAGTGGATAAAAGATCGAAGCTGCCAACCTTGAGACAGCGATCGACTGTTGCGCCTTCGCCGACAATGCCGATCCGTGTGCAAATTCCGGCAGTCTTCAACTCTGCCAAGCACTTATGACCCTCGTCATTTAGGCAGTTATAGGCATGCTCCTCGAGCATCAGGGTGTCGAAATAGCCCGCCCTAGTCTTCCTGAGGCCATCTTGGACATTGGCCATCAAGTTACGACCGGTGAGCGGCAGCCGTCCCTGATGATGGACCCGCCACCCTAGAAGAACCAGATGCCGCTCCAAGGTGTCGAGGGCTGCAGCGACCCCCATGGGGAGGGCATCCCCCTGGGCTGAAAGTTCAAAGAAATTAATGCCGTTCTCTAAGGCTGAAATCGCCGTCGCTCGCCAGGCGGCAAGGTTTGATCCAACTTCGGTCTCGCGTAGCAGCAGGCTAATGGCCGAAACAACTTTTCCGGACCGTCCAAATGAACGAAAACGCATCGTCTAGCCGGGCACCTTAGTTTCAAGAGCAAGGGCATGAAGCTCGCCGCCGACCTTGCCGTTCAAAGCTGCGTAGACCAGTTGGTGCTGTCTCACCCGGCTAAGGCCGGCAAATACGCCTGAGACGATAATCGCCTTGTAGTGGTCCCCGTCCCCGGCCAAATCTTGAATTTCGATCTCTGCATCAGGGAATGCGGACTGCAATTCCGCTTTCAGGACC
>CAITHQ010000319.1 GCA_903892305.1 uncultured Alphaproteobacteria bacterium | reverse complement strand
GTGATCAGAAGCCCAAGTTACCGCTGTTTTGGTAGCATTGAATGTTGCCGTAGCTGTTGTCCCGTCACCGTATGTGGTGACATTGGTTTCTACACCAGCAACATAAGTTGAACTTGCCCTAGTTTGACGTCTCCCTTGACCGGTTGACTATGCGGCCTTTCCTTCTTCCTCGCCAAGCCCCTTTCTTTCATTCGCGCGCGCCTTCTCGAAGTTCATTGGACTGAGATAGCCCAGCGTCGAGTGAAGGCGGCGATGATTGTAGAACTGTAGCCAGTCCATGACCTCGTCCTTTGCCGCCCGGCGTGTGCCGAACCGCATTCCGTGGATCCGCTCGACCTTCAATGATCCGAAGAGCGTCTCGGTGACAGCGTTGTCCCAGCAGTCACCTTTGCGGCTCATTGATCCCAGCATGCCGAAAACCTTTAGCTGCTTCTGGAAGTCGCCGCTGGCGTATTGGCTGCCGCGATCGGAATGGAAGATCAGGCCGGATGCGGGACGCCGCCGGAACCAGGCCATCCGCAGGGCATCGATCACAAGCTGGCGCGTCATCCGCTCGTGCATGGCAAACCCGACGACCTGCCGACTAAACAGGTCGATGACGACAGCAAGATATAGCCAGCCCTCATCCGTCGGGATGTAGGTGATGTCGCCTGCCCAGACCCGGTTCGGCTCCGGCGTGTTGAAGTTCCGCTCCAGCAGGTCTGGCGAGACCGGCAGGGCATGATCGGAGTTTGTCGTCGCCTTGAACTTGCGCTTTCCGCGTGCCTGAAGGCCATTGTGCTTCATCAGCTTGCGTACGCGCTCCTTGCCGACGTTAATGCCCCGTGCGACGAGTTCGCGCCATATCCTCGGCCAGCCATAAGCCCCCTTCATCTCGGTAAAAACCGCCCGGATGTGGACCAGAAGGGCCATGTCGCGGATGCGACCCGGCTGATCAGGCGCTTCGCTGCGTGCCCGGTGCTGATGGTAGCCGCTGGCGCTCACAGCCAGAACCCGGCACTGCGTCGCAATCGGCCAGACCTTCTCATGTCGCTCGATAAAGGCATACCTCACCGCGACTCCCTCGCGAAGTACACCGCCGCTTTTTTTAGGATGTCGCGCTCCATCCGCATCTTCGCCAGTTCGGCCTTCAGTCGTGCAATCTCCATCTGATCCGCATTCACCGGTTTGCCCTTGGCTTCCTTCAGACCGCCGACAGCATCCGCCTTCACCCAGTTGTCAATCGATTGCGCCGACACGCCCAACCCTCGGGAGACCGAGGTCAGTGTTTGACCACCACGCACCAGCCTAACTGCCTCTTGCTTGAACTCCAGCGTGTAGCGCGCCCGCACGATTCCCGTCATGTTCGTTCCTCCAAAACTGATAATACACATTCAGCCTTGGGAGACGTTCTTCGGGGGCAAGATCACTGGTACATAAAAAGGGGGCTAGACATTTTACCGCGGATATAATTAGAATTTAAACGCTATTTGCCGTGATTCCGTTGCAATTTTTAGAAAACCAATTTATCGCCTATCTAAACTGATAAAT
>CAITHQ010000318.1 GCA_903892305.1 uncultured Alphaproteobacteria bacterium | reverse complement strand
GGCACGGTTTTCGCCCTCCCGCAGAGAGCAAAGGCCGGCCGAAAGCCGCTCGGGCAACATGGGCTCAACCCGGTCTGGGAAATAGACGCTGTTGGATTTTTCCCGGGCCTCACGGTCAAGTGCCGTGCCGGACCGGACATAGGCGGCGACATCGGCAATGGCGACCCAGATAATCCAACCATCAGGATTGCTGGGATCATCATCCTTCTGCGCATAAACGGCATCGTCATGGTCGCGGGCATCGGGGGGATCAATAGTGATTAGAGGGATGTCCCGGAGGTCTTCACGCCCCGCCAGTGTCGGTGGCAGAGCCGCCTCGGCTTCAGCCTCGGCTTCCGGGCTGAACCCCGTTGGGATACCATGGGAATGGATGGCGATCAGCGAGGCTGCCCTAGGATGATCCTCGCGGCCCACCACTTCCAGGATCTTGCCCCGCTTCGGCCCATAGCGCCGCTCTGAGACTACGGGCTGGGCGACTACTAGATCTCCGTCTCGCAGGTCGCTGACCCCAGTTCCATCGAGGACGAGGCTTTCTTTGGACTTACGATCAACGGGTTCAAGTCGTACCTCGCGGTTTGCCTTGCGCACGACCCCTAGAATCTTATGAACGCTGGTTCCCAGTTTCTTGATGAGCCGGGCCTCGACCTCTCCGTTTTCCAGCGTTTCAAAGCGGACAAGCAGCCGGTCCCCAAGACCTGGCGCGCCGGCGGCGACTTCGGACCGATCTGGAGACAGCCGCACGGGTCTGGTGTCGTCGCCCTTGGTCAGACGAACGAAGAGATCGCCGTCATTATCCCGCTCGACCACATCGACAACGCCCACAGGGGGTAGGTCGCCATAGGCGGCGAAACCCTTTCGACCGCGACGGCCGAGCGCGCCGGAGGTTTCAAGCTCTTTGATCATGTCCCGCAGGGCCTTTCGGTCAGCGCCCTTGAGGCCAAAGGCCTTGGCTAGGTCTGACTTGTCAGCTTCACCCGCTTCACGGATGAATTTCAGCAGGGTTTCGCGATCAGGCAGGCCTTGCGCAGGCTTGCTGACGAAACGTGAAGCTTTGGGCGCGCGGAGTTTAGCCATGAAACCCTATAGCGCGGGAATCACGCTTTCGCCGCCTTCTTCGTTGGCGGCTTCTTTGCCGGTGGCTTTTTCGCTGTCGGCTTTTTGATCGCCGCGGCTTTTGGCTTGGCCTCCGTCTTTGGTTTGGCTGCAGCCTTAGCCTTGGCGGGTTTCTTACCACCGCCCTTGGCGACCCGATCTGCGATCAACTGGACGGCTTCTTCCAGAGTTATGTCCTTGGGGTCTGACCCTTTGGGAATATTGGCGTTGGTCGAGCCGTGCTTGATGTAGGGACCATAGCGCCCGGAGAGGATTTTGATCGGAGCGCCATCAACCGGGTGAGCCCCTAGATCCTTCAGGGCTGCGCTTTCGCCACGTCCGCCGCGACCACCGGCCCGTTTTTCAGCCAGGACGGCGACGGCGCGATTGAGACCAACTTCGAAAACCTCATCGACTCCCGGCAGGTTGGCGTAGGTGCCATTGTGCAGGACGAAAGGACCAAACCGTCCGATCCCTGCTGTGATCATGAGATTGTCTTCGGGATGCGGCCCCACGTCGCGGGGCAGGTGCAGGAGCCGAAGTCCTTTTTCCAGATCCATGTCCGGTGCCGACCACCCCTTGGGCAGGGAGCTCCGCTTGGGCTTTTCGCCTTCGCCCAACTGGACATAGGGGCCAAAGCGCCCGGATTTCAGGAAAACTATGAGCCCAGTCTCAGGATCGATCCCCAGTTCACGATCGCCATTGTCTTGGGCGGCATCTTCATCTGATTGCGCGATCTGGCGGGTGAATCGGCATTCCGGATAATTGGAGCAGCCGATGAAGGCACCAAACTTACCGGTTTTGAGGGACAACTGACCCGCACCGCAAGTCGGACAGCCGCGTGGATCAGACCCGTCTGCCTTGGGCGGGAAGATATGTGGGCCCAGGGCGACATTTAGCGCATCCAAGACGTTCGTGACACGTAGCTCGGCGATTTCACCCACCGCGCCGTGGAAATCGTCCCAGAATTCCCGGAGCAAGACCTTCCAGTTCAGTTCACCGGCTGAGACCAGGTCGAGCTTCTCCTCCAGCGCCGCGGTGAAATCATACTGCACATATTTCAGGAAGAACTGTTCCAGGAAGGCTGTCACCAGCCGTCCTTTGTCCTCGGGAATAAACCGGTTCTTGTCCATGCGGACATAGGCACGATCGCGCAAGACGGTCAGGATAGAGGCATAGGTCGACGGACGGCCGATCCCTAACTCTTCCATCTTCTTGACGAGACTGGCTTCAGAATAGCGCGGTGGCGGTTCGGTGAAGTGCTGATCCGCGCGGGCATCGATAACCCGGGCGTCTGCCCCTTCTTTGACCTGAGGTAGGCGGCCACTTTCCTCATCGTCGGCGTCGTCTCGGCCTTCTTCGTAGACAGCCAGGTAACCATCAAACAGCACCACTTGGCCTGTCGCACGAAGGCCGGTCTGGCCATCTCCGCTCTCGAGCTCAATGGTGGTGCGCTCGATCCGGGCAGCTTCCATCTGCGAGGCGATCATCCGTTTCCAGATCAGCTCGTAGAGTCGGCCTAGATCACTCTCTAGGCGAAGGGACCCGGGATTTCTGGCCAAGGATGTGGGGCGGATAGCCTCGTGGGCTTCCTGGGCATTTTTAGCCTTTGTTTTGTAAATCCGGGGCGCTTCAGGAACATAGTCCTTCCCATAAATGCCACCAATGACCTGACGGGCTTCCTGCAGGGCCTCAGGCGCGGACTGTACGCCGTCGGTCCGCATATAGGTGATCAGACCCACCGTCTCGCCACCAATGTCTATGCCCTCATAGAGCTTCTGGGCCGCCTGCATGGTGCGCTGAGCTGAGAAGCCGAGCTTGCGGGCCGCCTCCTGTTGCAGGGTTGAGGTGGTAAAGGGGGGAGCAGGGGAGCGGCGAGCGGGCTTCTTTTCCACCGATGCGATCTTGAAGGTCGCAGCTTTGACTGCCGCCTGGGCGGCCTTGGCGCTGACTTCAGAGTTCAGATCGAACTTGGTGAGGCGCTTGCCGTCATGCTTGACCATACGCGCCAAGAACGGATCGCTACCGGACGAAACGTCGGCCTCGACAGTCCAGTATTCCTGGGTGTCAAAGCTCTCGATCTCAATTTCGCGATCGACGATCAGGCGCAGGGATACGGACTGAACCCGGCCTGCTGACCTTGAGCCCGGCAGCTTGCGCCAGAGAACCGGAGAGAGGGTGAAGCCCACGAGATAGTCCAGAGCGCGGCGGGCGAGGTAGGCATCGACCAGCTCCATGTCGATATCCCGCGGCGACTTCATAGCTTCGGTCACGGCGGTCTTGGTGATGGCGTTGAACACCACGCGCTCAACCTTGGCACCCTTGATGGCCTTCTTTTTCGAAAGCACCTCCAGGACATGCCAGGAAATGGCCTCTCCTTCGCGGTCGGGGTCAGTGGCCAGAATGATGCGTTCAGCTGTCTTCGCGACTTCGGCAATGTCGTTCAGGCGCTTTGCGGCCTTGGGATCGACATCCCAGGACATGGAAAAATCATCGTCCGGACGAACCGATCCATCCTTTGCGGGCAGATCGCGGACATGGCCGTAGCTGGCCAGAACTGTGTAGTTCGAGCCCAGATACTTATTGATGGTCTTGGCCTTTGCGGGGCTCTCGACAACGACGAGGTTCATGCGCGGCGGATGATCCCAAGGGCCAAAAGCCCAGACTGAAAAGGGAGCGGAAGGTGGGGCTGACCCCCATAGCTGTCAACTGCTCAAGAAATTAGGTCGCAGCCACGGTCCCTCCCAGGGTAAATTCTGCGCGTCCTGCGAGCTCCAATTCTGCGAGGGCTGCAAGGACAGGAGCTGCCTGTCCACCTGCGGCTCGAATAATGTCGTCCTTGGAAACGGGCGTCGGGGATAAGAGGCCAGCCACCTGCTCGCAGAAAGCATCTGGGGAAAATTCAAAGGGCTCAGCCTGCTCTGCAACCCAGATTGCGACGGGGGATTGAAAGCTCCTAAAGCCTTCTATGGCCCTCAGGACGTCATCGACACCCTCGCATAGGCCGGCTCCTTGACGAATGAGGTCATTGCATCCCTTGGCCCTAGGATCGAGCGGTGATCCTGGTACAGCCAGCACCTCGCGCCCCTGCTCTGCGCCCATTCGAGCCGTGATCAGAGACCCAGAGCGGAGTTCGGCCTCGACAACAACAATGGCTCTGCTGAGTCCTGAAATGATCCGGTTACGTCTAGGAAAATCTCGGGCCTGGGCTACTTGTCCGGGACGGCTTTCCGAAACGACACACCCCTGGGCAACGATCTGGTCGTAGAGTTTGCCATGCTCTCTTGGATAGATGTCGTCGATACCACCGCCTAATACGGCCACTGTCCCGGTCGAAAGGGCCCCCTCATGGGCGGCACCGTCAACGCCGCGTGCCAGGCCAGACACCACGACATATCCAGCTGCCCCAAGGTCTGCTGCGAGCGTCCGCGCAAACCTCTGCCCTGCGGCTGAGGCTATCCTTGCGCCCACAATGGCCACACTGGGCCGCTGGAGGGCCTCGACCTCTCCTAGGGCCCAAAGAAGTGGCGGCGGGGTATCAAGGGCCGCGAGATGGGATGGATAATCCGGATCACAGGACAAGAGCAAACGCGCCCCTAGAGCCGCGCCATTGCTCAGTTCTGTCTCGATGTCCTCAAGGGATGGTATCGAAATCGAACCCTTGTCCCTGGCGCGAAAGGCTGTGGGCAGGTTAGCGAGGGCAGTCGAGGCATTCCCGAAACGCCTTAGCAGGTCGGTGAAGGTGACGGGCCCGACCATTTCCGTGCGGGCGAGACGCACCCAGTCCCGTCGCTCCGAGGGCGACAGGTCTGGTTTCATTGGCCCGCCTCGGGGGCAGGCTTCTTGGCACCGATCTTTGGCTCTTCGCCTTTTACGAGACGCCGGATGTTTTCCTGATGCCGAACAAAAATCAAAATTGCCATGAACAGGGCCAGGGCGGTGACTGGATAGGGCTGGTCAAAGACAAGGAGGGCCAGGAGTGGGGCCAGGGCCGCTGAGGTCAGCGCGGCGAGGGATGAAATTCTGAGGAAATAGGCGACGGCCAACCAAGTGGCACCCGCCGCGAGCCCAAGGGGCCATGCAACAGCGATCAATGTGCCATAAAAAGTCGCGACGCCCTTTCCCCCCTTAAACCCCAGCCAAACCGGAAAGAGGTGGCCTAGAAAGGCCGCGCCGCCTGCGAGTGCGCAGAGCAGGGTCAGAGTCTCTGGGGCTTGGCCGTGGGCGAACAGCCAAGCCAGCAGGACAGCCAAGGCACCTTTTCCGCCGTCGCCGATCAGGGTTAGGGCGGCGAGATCGCGACGGCCAGACCTGAGCACATTGGTAGCACCGATGTTG
Source organism: uncultured Alphaproteobacteria bacterium (assembly GCA_903892305.1). GTDB lineage: Bacteria > Pseudomonadota > Alphaproteobacteria > Caulobacterales > Caulobacteraceae > Phenylobacterium. Next base: position 4,690 of record CAITHQ010000318.1, on the reverse strand, counting down.
CCAGAGCCAATATCCCGAGGATCGCCAGCGCCTGCAGCCTTCATAACCAGCACCCCAAACGGGATAGTTCCCAGGAGGTAGCCGCCGATCACCGCTGCCGCGACCAATTTCGCATCAATTCCCAAGGCCAGCATTGGCATGTTCTCCGTCAGGGGTCTTTGTCCCGAGCCTATCTGCCGCCGGGGTCGCCGTCACCTCTCGCGATCAGCATGGCCCAATCTATAGATGTTCGTCAAACGTTCTCTTCGGGCCAAATTTCCAGCGCGATCTCTACGCGTCACCCCGAAAGACAATTCGACCATCAACCAATGTCATTCTAACCGCGCCTTGCAGGCGTCGGCCGTCGAAGGGCGAATTCCGCGACTTGGACTTCAGCTTATCCAAATCTACGACAATTGGTGCGTTCAGGTCGCATAAGACGAGGTCTGCAGGTCTTCCCTTGGCCAGCCGGCCGGTGTCTAGGCCCAAGAGTTCTGCCGGGCGACTAGTCACCGTGCGCATGAGGTCGATGAGAGGAATTCGGCCCTCATGGTAGAAAGCCAGAAGCGCTGGTAGCAAGGTCTGCAGGCCCACAGCGCCGGGTGCCGCTTCGTCATAGGGCAGGCGTTTATCTTCCGCTGGGGCTGGGGCGTGGGCGGAGACGACGATATCAATCAGACCGCTGGTCAGGGCTTCAATGGTCGCCTGACGGTCGTCTTCTCCGCGAACCGGCGGATCAAACTTCACGAAGGTTCGATAGTCGCCAATATCGATTTCGTTGAAGGACAGGTGATTGATGGACGTGGTCGCTGTGACTGAAAGACCCTTTGCCTTGCCCCGCGCTAAACTTTCCAGGGCGCAGGCTGTGGTTACTTGGTCCACCAGCAGACGGCCGCCGGTCAGCTCAACAAGGGCGAGGTCCCGCTCCAGCATGATTTTTTCGGCTATGGGCGGCACGCTGGGCAGGCCCATGCGGCCCGCAAATTCGCCCTCTGTGGCGGCGGCACCTGACGAGAGCCAGGGATCAGCTGGGCGATGAGCGACGAGGACGCCGAAGCTGGCGGCATAGGCGAGGACACGCCGCATGACCTTTGAGTCGACGATGGGGCGATCCGCATCAGTGACATAGACGCAGCCGGCGTCTCGCATCAGGCCGATTTCGGCCATGCGCTGACCCTCGCATCCCTTTGTGGCGGCACCGGCAGGATAGACGTGGACCAGTCCGATATCTCTCGATCGCCGGAGAATGAAATCGACGACGGACGCCTCGTCGATCACCGGATGGGTATCTGGCTGCAGGACTATAGAAGTGACGCCGCCGGCCGCCGCAGCAAGTGAGGCTGATTTCAAGGTCTCTTTGGTTTCAAAGCCGGGCTCGCCTGTCTTGACCCGCAGGTCGATGAGGCCAGGGGCAAGCATGGCTCCTCTAGCGTCGATGACTTCGGCGTCAGCTGAAACGCCCTCAGGGCTTTCACCCTTGATGATGTCAGCGATCCTGCCGTCGCGGATCAGCAGGGCACCTGGACCGTCGCAACGACTGTCGGGATCTACAAGTCGGGCGTTGAGGATGGCGAGGGGGCGGGACATTATCAGGGCCTCTAGAGCTCGAACCGCTGAAGCCACTTTTCAGAAACCGGTGCCCGATAGGCAGCCATGCTTTCCAGCAGGGCCTTGGGATCGTCGCTGAAGGTCAGCATGTTTCTGTGGACCGGCTTCACAAAGGCGGCGTCCACCGTGTGGTCGAGGAAGCTGGCCAGACCATCGTAATAGCCGGCCACATTGAGAAAACCGGCGGGCTTGCCGTGGAAGCCGAGCTGTCCCCAGGTCCAGATTTCGAAAATCTCTTCCAAGGTGCCCGCGCCGCCTGGAAGGGCGACAAAGCCCTCTGACAAGTCGGCCATGCGCGCTTTACGCTCATGCATGGATCCGACCACTTCCAAGCGGGTTAGGGAGGTGTGGGCCAGTTCTTTTGCTGCGAGCGCCTCGGGCAATATCCCGATCACTTCGCCGCCGGCCGCCAGGGCACCATCGGCGACGGCACCCATCAAGCCGACCCTAGCGCCACCGTAGATCAGCACGGCGTTTTGCTCGGCGATCAACCTGCCCATGAGCTTTGCAGCTGCGAGGTATTGCGGGTCCTTACCAGGACTTGAGCCGCAAAAGACGCAAACCGATCGCATCAGTCATTATCCAAGCGGGCGGCCAGGGATGCCAGAATGGCCATACGGGCGGCGACACCCATCTCCACCTGATCCTGAATCAGGGAAACCTTGAGGTCATCGGCCACGTCGGAATCGATTTCAACACCTCGGTTCATCGGGCCTGGATGCATGACGCGAACATGGGGCGCTGCATGAGCCAGTTTTTCGCGATCTAAACCCCAAAAACGGAAATATTCCCGCTGAGATGGGGCCATGACGCCGTCCATACGCTCCAATTGCAGACGCAGCATCATGACCACGTCGCAGCCGGTAATGCCTTCGCGCAGATCGTGGAAGACGCTGACGCCCCAACGGGCGACCTCGGCAGGCATGAGAGTTGGTGGGCCCACCAGACGCACTTCAGCGCCCATCATCTGCAAGAGTCCAACATTGGACCGTGCGACGCGGCTGTGCAGTACGTCGCCACATATTGCGATCCGTAAACCCGCAATGCGGCCAAAAGCGCGGCGCATGGACAGGGCGTCCAGCAGGGCCTGTGTGGGATGTTCGTGCTGGCCATCGCCGGCATTGATGACGGAGCAAGAAACCTTTTGAGCTAGCAGGGAGGCCGCACCCGAGGAGGCGTGGCGGATAATCAGAATATCCGGCTGCATGGCGTTCAAGGTGACCGCCGTGTCGATCAGGGTTTCGCCCTTGGAGATCGAGGACGACCGCGGGCTCATATTGACGGTATCGGCACCGAGGCGCTTGCCCGCCAGTTCGAAAGAGCTCTGGGTGCGTGTGGAGTTCTCGAAGAACAGGTTCATCAGAGTTCGACCCTTGAGCAGGTCGAGCTTCTTCGAGGTCTGTCGGTTTAGGCTGACGAACCCATCGGCTAGGTCCAGCAGGCCAGCGACTTCAACGGGGTTCAGATCCTGGATTGATAGGAAATTCCGCCGTGGAAACGGGAAGGTCCGTCCGAGGACCTCGCTCAGACCAAGGGGCGAAGCAGTCATTGAAGAGGTCTATTAGGCGAGGTCGGCGCGGGTGCCAAGGGCTTGAGCGTTCGGTACATTCGCTCAAAGGTTACGAAGGCGTTCAAGAGCGCCTTGTAGGATCCAGCTGGCCGCCATCTGATCCACCAGGTTCGCACGCTTGGCACGGGAGGCGTCGAATTCATCAATCAGCACCCGGTTTACAGCGACCGTGGAAAGACGTTCGTCCCAGAAAGTGATCAGCAGCTCGGCGTTGAGCCGCAAGAGATTACGGGCAAAGGCGCGGTTGGACTGACAGCGAGGTCCTTCAGTGCCGTCCATATTTACCGGCAGGCCGATTACCAGTCCCACAGCCGACCTTACGGCCATGAGCTTGAAGATCTCAGCTGCGTCCTTGCTGAATTTCTCTTTTTGCAGGGTCTTTAGCGGCGAGGAAATCGTGCGGGTCGGATCGCTGACAGCAATCCCGATGGTCTTTTCCCCGAGATCAAGACCGAAAAGTGCCCCTTGACGGGGCAAATGGGCAAGAAGATCTGTGAATTCAACGACGGCCATGTCGCTCCATAGACCTTCGGCGCTAAGGCGGCCAGTGGCCTATCTCCACAGGGAGTCTTGTCAAAGCCGCCCTGCCGCGGCTAACCCACACTTACAGATCAAGGAGGGCCCCATGGCCATCGACGCGGCGACCGTTCGCAAGGTCGCCAGGCTGGCGCGCATCGCCCAGCCTGAGGAACGCCTTGAACCGCTAGCCAGGGAGCTGAGCGGTATTATGGCTTGGATTGAGCAACTGGCTGAGGTCAACACGGAGGGCGTAACTCCGATGACCTCTGCGGTCTCTATGCCCATGCCCTTGAGGGATGATGTGGTCACTGATGGCGGTGACGCCTCAATCATCCTGTCGAACGCGCCGAAATCCTCTGGCGCATTTTTTGTCGTGCCCAAGGTGGTGGAATAAATGTCCGACCTGACACGCTTGACGCTAAAGGCCGCGTTAGATGGCCTTCAATCCAAGACCTTTTCTTCTGTTGAACTCACCCAGGCTCACATTGATGCTGTGGCTCAGGCGAGGGCGCTCAATGCCTTCGTTTTAGAGACCCCAGAAAAGGCGCTCTCTATGGCCGCTGACGCCGATGTGCGCCGCGCCAAGGGTGAAGCTGGCCCGCTGACGGGGGCTCCCCTAGGCGTGAAGGACCTATTCTGCACTAAGGGTGTTCGCACCACAGCCAGCTCGAACATTCTTGGCAATTTTGTTCCCGAGTATGAATCCACGGTCACATCCAACCTCTGGCGGGATGGGGCGGTCATGCTGGGCAAGCTCAATCTTGATGAGTTTGCCATGGGCTCGTCCAATGAGACGTCTGCCTTCGGGCCGGTGGTCAATCCCTGGCGGCGCAATGGCAGCGATGCCAAGCTGACACCTGGCGGGTCATCTGGCGGGTCTGCGGCTTCAGTGGCTGCCGATCTCTGCTTGGGGGCGACGGCGACTGACACGGGGGGCTCTATCCGTCAGCCGGCGGCGTTTACAGGGACTGTGGGTGTCAAACCGACCTATGGCCGCTGCTCTCGCTGGGGCGT
>CAITHQ010000317.1 GCA_903892305.1 uncultured Alphaproteobacteria bacterium | reverse complement strand
TGTGCTGCCTGCGATACATCGCGTGGTCGAGACGCTTCCCCCGGCACCTGCCCATGCCCGGTGGCTCAGCTGGCACCCACCGACCGAGCGCGAGGACATGGCATTTTCGATGGAGAGCAAGTCCTATTTTGCCTGCTACGGGACGTGGGACAACCCCGCTGAGGATCACGTGCGTAACCGTTGGGCGGGAGATGTCATGCGTCTGTTCGAGCCACACGCTAAGGGCATCCAGCTCGCTGACGAAAACCTAGCGAACCGCCCGGCCCGGTTCATGTCCGACAGGAATTTCGCCCGACTACAGGACATCCGTGGGCGATATGACCCTGGGCGGCGCTTCCAGTCCTGGGGTGGAGCCCTGCCCGTACAGGAAGTCCAGACGGCAGGCACCACCAGGAAGGCTAGAAGTTCGGCGCTTTCTGCTTGAAACACCCCACAGTGCCGACCACATCGCTTCCCGACCTGATGCAGGTCCAGCTTGGGTCGTGGGCGGCAATGTCTGGGGCATAGCGCGCACCCGCTGTTCGACCCTGTCGATTATAGAGCCAGATTATCCCAGGCTTTGCGCCCGTCGCCGCAGCCAGAATGGCGAGATTAGGGTCATGGTCCCGATCGACCACAAGGGGCGTTACGTGAACAGGCCTATGGCGGCGATCGAAAAAGACGCCTCCGACCCGCGCCAAGGTGGCCTTGGCCATCATGGGGGCAAGCTCATGATCCCAGACAAAGACCAGGTCGGTGATCTGAGATTTAGACAGGGCCTTGGACACCGTCTCGAACTCATAACTGGCACGCTTTGGGCCACGCTCTAGCCGCTCTATGGCATGGGGCACTTGGACCAGGGCGTAGATGATCATCAACCCACCGAACACATAGGGCCGCCATTTGCCGCCGGGAACCGCCAGCACCAGACTAAGCAGAACGGACGGCACGGCTGGGATCAGATACCGCGCGGTGAGGGTTGGCTTGAGCAGGCCGGTGGCCAGGATGAGGGCCAGGCCCGCCCAGCCCGCAGCCGAAGCCAGGATAAGGGCGCGGTCAGGTCTTGATCCCGTATTTTCCTTGCGGCCGAGGATCAGGCTGGCGGCCAGAATGAGGATGATAAAAACAACGCCAAGGGCGGGACCGTTGACCACAAGGGTGACCACCTGATCCAGGGCGCTGTCTAAGGTGAGTTGGGGATGCCAGGCGACGGCGGGTTGTGAATAGGCGGCTAGGCGTGGACTGTGATGAAGAATCCAGGCGACAGCCGGAATGAAGGCCAGACCTGCGGGCCAGGTTTTCAGGGCCGCGCCCCTGGCCGAGCCCAGAAAAACCAAGCCCTGAGCCAGCACAAGAAAGCCCGCATAATAGTGGGTGAGGATCGCCAGGGACGACAGGATGGCCCACAGCCAGGCCGCCGATCTGCTGGGCGTCCTCAACAGCCGGGCAAAGGCCAAGACCTCAAAGGTCGAGAGGGCCAGCAGAATAGGATAGCAGCGGCCATCTAAAAACACCCCGACGCCCCACCAGATAAACAGCAATCCACCCCAGGTCAGGGCCGCGTTCCGCGAAAGGCCCGGGGGGCGGTAAAGCAGGGGCAGGGCGGCGGCCAGGGTGATGGCCACCAGACCTGGTATCCTCAGAGCCAGGTCGGATCGCCCGAAAACATCGGTCCAGACCCGGCTGAGAAGGTAAAAGCCAGGGGCATTGGAATCTAGATAGACCTCCCGCCAGAAGGTCCCGAAATCGACCGGCGAGATGACGGCCAGGGTGAAGGCTTCATCAAACCAGAGGGGTTCCGTGGCCGCGTAAAACAGTCTGGCCAAGGCAAAAACGCCACATAGGACCAGGACCAGGACCGTCAGGCCACGATCCAGGCGGGGGCTGTCTTGCAGGGATTTAGGCAATGACTCTGGCACAATTCACCCTTCTCTCAAGGACAGTTAAACAAGACTTAGTGTCCCCAGTTCAGGCTTGTACCCGTAACGCCACTAGGATGACGGGTTATGACCCTGCCAAATTTCGTAAAGCCCGTCCTAGACCAAGCCGCCGATCTTGGTCTCATGGCGATCTTCTTTCTCGTCCTGGCCCTTCTGGTGAAGGGCGCCAAGGCCTGGAGTGACGCTCGGGCCGCTGCCGAGGAAACTCGCATCAACCTCATCCTCTATGGGGTCGATCAGGTTCTGATGACGCCGATTGTCGTGCTGATCGCTGCCGCCTTTGCCCAAACGGTCCACGCCATGGGTTGGGACGCGCCCGGCGCCGCCCTGTGGGACAAGTTTGGCGGGATCGCGACCGCCTTCATCGCGGTCTTCTTGGCCGATTTCCTTGGCTATTGGCGCCATCGGCTGCAGCACAGCGCCCTGCTGTGGCCAGGCCATGCGGTGCATCACAGCGACACCCAGCTCACCTGGTTCAGTCTCAACCGTATGCACCCGATTGATCGCTTGGGAACCATTCTGGACCTGATCGGACTGACTCTGCTTGGCTTTCCCACCTGGGCGGTCGCCCTGGCGGTCATGGTGCGCCACTACTACGGCGCGTTCATCCATGCCGATGTCCCCTGGACCCTGGGCCGTTTCAGCTGGGTGTTCAATTCACCGGCCATGCATAGGTGGCACCATGCCAGGGACGAGGAGATTTCCGGAAAGAATTTTGCCACCGTCTTCTCGGTTTTTGATCGCGCCTTCGGCACCTATTATTGCCCTGGGCCCTGCACTGTACCCTTGGGCATCGAAGCGCCCATGGCCCCTGGCGCCTTGGGCCAGTATCTCTATCCCCTGCAGGTATGGTTTAGTCCCCGACCCCAGCCGGTGGAAACCCATTAGACCGTAAGCTGAGGGCCCCAGATGAAATTCAATATGGGTTGCGGCCACAACAAGTTGCCCGGCTTTGTGAACGTCGACGCCTTCCCCGAAGGCGATCCCGATCAGGTTGTGGACCTGGAATCCCTGCCCTGGCCCTGGCCAGACAGCTCCGCCGATGAAATGGTCTTTAATCATTCCCTCGAGCATATGGGCGGAGACCCCAAGGTCTTTCTGGGGATTATGAAGGAAATCTACCGGGTGCTGAAGCCGGACGGGTTGGCGCAGATCAATGTGCCCCATCCACGCCACGACGACTTCTTAAACGACCCGACCCATGTCCGGCCGATCACCGCGGAGATGATGGCCCTCTTCGATCGGTCCCTAAACGATAAATGGAAAGAAATGAGGGCTGCGAATTCGCCCCTTGCTCACTATACCGGCGTCGATTTTGAAACGGTCAACGTCCAGAACGTCTTCGAGGGGACCTACTTCGAACAGTTTCAAGCAGGCACCCTGACCGTGGACCAGATCGTCGAATATGTGAACTCCCGCCTCAACGTCATCAAGGAAATCCAGATCACCTTGAGGGCCAGGAAGTAACGCGTTCTGAAGACTGTGAAGCGGCCTTCAGGTGGGAGGCGCAGACCTGCCTACTGTCCGTTCGGATAGATCACCGGCAGAACCACAGCCGAAGGATGGCTGGCGTCCATATAGACGCTGTTGACCGCCACGCGGGGTTTTTGGAAGTGGACTCCGTCCGGCTCTCCGGTGTTCGGATTGACCTCAAAGCGCGGGCTATTGGACGAGGTGATGTGCAGGGCGATC
>CAITHQ010000316.1 GCA_903892305.1 uncultured Alphaproteobacteria bacterium | reverse complement strand
GATGGCCCGTACCACCTTGGCGCTGAACGAGGTCAAGAGCGCCGGCCTTCCCTATGTGGTGGTGTTGACCGATCCGACCGCCGGCGGGGTTACTGCCTCTTACGCTATGTTGGGCGATGTCCACCTGGCCGAGCCCAATGCCCTGGTCGCCTTTTCTGGCCGTCGGGTGATTGAGCAGACCATTCGAGAAGTGCTTCCCGCTGGTTTCCAGCGGGCCGAATTCCTGCTGGAACGGGGCATGGTCGATAAGGTGGTTCCACGACAAGACCTGCCTGATGTCCTTGCCTCTATCCTCAAGACCCTGATGATGGGGCGCTTGGGTTCAAGGGCTGCCTGATTTTCAACGGATCTCCAGATGTATGACCCCATCCGCGCGTCGGACGCGGTCATTGCCCGCCTACGGGCCCATCACCCAACCCTTATCGACCTGACCACGGGGCGGGTGGAGCGCCTTCTGGCGGCCCTAGGTCATCCAGAGTGTCGCCTGCCGCCGGTCATCCATGTGGCCGGGACCAATGGCAAGGGCTCGACCGTGGCCTTTATGCGAGCCATAGCCGAGGCGGCGGGCTTAAGGGTTCATGTGATCACCTCACCCCATCTGGTGCGCTTTGCCGAACGAATTCGGTTGGCGGGCAAGCTGATCGCAGATGAGCAGATTTCTGATCTCATCACGCGGATCGAGGCCGCCAATGCGGATCAGCCCATCAGCTTTTTTGAATTCACCACGGTCCTGGCATTTCAGGCGTTTGCCGAAACCCCCGCTGACCTCTGTCTGGTGGAGGTGGGTCTTGGCGGACGCTTTGACGCCACCAATATCTTCGACGCTCCGGCGGTCAGTGTCATCACCCCTGTAGATTACGATCACCTTGAAATGCTGGGCCCGGAGCTTTCAAAAATCGCCTGGGAAAAAGCTGGAATCATCAAGGCCGGGCGGCCCGTGGTCGTCGCCCGCCAGTTAGAGGAGGGGGAAGCGGTCATCCTGGCTGAGGCTGAAGCCCTGAATTCACCCCTTGGGCTTATGGGCCGGGATTTCGATGCTTGGGAGGCCAATGGCCACCTTCTGGTTCAATTGGAAGATCGACTGCTGGACCTGCCAAGGCCCAGCCTGATGGGCCCCCACCAATTCGCCAATGCCGGTCTGGCGGTGGCGGCCCTGGCGGCTCTGAATGACCCCCGCATTGACGATGAAGCCTATGCTAAGGGCGTCGCCTCAGCGGTCTGGCCTGCCCGGTTCCAACGTCTGACCGTCGGTCCCCTGGCGGAGCTTGCCAAGGCCCGCGGCGCTGATCTGTGGTTGGACGGTGGCCACAATCCCCATGCCGGGGTCGCTCTGGCTGAAGCGGCAGGTCTTCTGATTTCACGGGACCCCAGGCCCCTGGTGCTGATCGCCGCCATGTTTGCGCGCAAGGATGCCAAGGGATTCTTTGCCCCCTTCACCGCCTTAGGCCCCAAGATCATCGCCACGACCTTCGAGTCGGACTCGGCGGCAGCGGCGTCAGATATCGAGGCGGCGGCGAGGGCGGCGGGGCTGCAGTCCGAACTGGCCCTCAATGTAACGGAGGCGCTGGAGCGCGCCCTTGGCGGCGACGGTCCAGCACCCCATGTCTTGATCTGCGGCGGTCTTCATTTCGCCGGCGAAGTCCTCGCCATGAGCCAGGAAACCTGGCCCGACTGATCTGATTTACGAGATCAGAGTCCCGCTTCTTTCAGCCATTCGATGATCTTCTGCTTTGGCATGGCACCCACCTTCATGGAGGCCATCTGGCCGTCCTTGAACAGCATCATGGTCGGAATACCGCGCACGCCATACTTTGACGGGGTGGTGGGGCTGTCTTCGATGTTGAGTTTGGCCACCGTGACCTGGGCACCCAACTCCTCAGAGATTTGTTCCAAGGCAGGGGCGATTTGCTTGCAGGGGCCGCACCATTCGGCCCAGAAGTCCACCAGGACTGGCTTGCTGGATTGTAGAACGTCCTTTTCGAAGGACTCGTCTGTGATCGCGACCGTGCTCATGAAGCGCTCCTTGTGACGCCGACTCGCATCATGCGACGGCGATTGTTGAAACTGCATATGGGCGAGATAGCCGCGCGTATCAACCTAGCCCCCCAATCGAGCCAGGGACTCAGCCAGCAGGTTTTCTGGAATAGGCATCAGCTTTGGCCCGTCCGTCCAAACCAGGGCGGCCTCAACGGTCTTGTCGGGGAAGATGTCACAGAGCACAGCCACATAGAGGGCCATCTGCCGCAGGTAAGCCGGATCTGTGTCTATTACCCTGTTGGGCGAGGGCCGATTGGTCTTGAAATCCACCACGAGAACGCGATCTGGCAGGACCACAAGACGATCCAATCGGCCGGAAATCATCAGACCTTGGGGCAGGCGCTTACCCGTTCCGGCTAGGCTTACCTCTGGGCGGCTGCCGGGGCCAAAGACATCTGCAAAGCGGTCGTCATTCAGAACCCCCAGGGCGGCGCTGATCATTTCGCGCTTCTGATCTGTTGTGAGATCCGGCTCGCGATCTAGCAGTTTCAGGGCCGCCTTGGCCCTCAGGTCCTCGGGCAAGTCAGGTAGGACCTGGAGCAGCTTGTGAATGAGATCGCCCCGCCGGAACCGCCCTAGGCCCGCGGTCCCAGACAGGGGAGAGGCCGCTGGGCTTAGGGCACCCTCGCCAAGGTCGGACGGCGAAGCATATCGGGCGAAGGCTTCCACTGGCGGCGCGGCGGACGCCCAGTCTGGTACGGTGATACGAGAAGGCACAAGGCTCACCGATGGCGGGCCCCGACGCGGATCGGGCCCAAACCGGCGAAAGGGGTGCTTCCCGGTTTCAATCTTGCGCACAAACGGCGTGACGTCCGGATGCTCGAAACCCTCTCCGATCGCAGTCCACCAGCTTTTTACCGACTCCTTGCGGGTGGATGACGTTAGGCGTCCACATAGCACCAGCCGATCTCGCGCCCGGGTTAGCCCCACATACAGGAGACGAAAGGTTTCCTCCGCTTCCTTGCGCGCCCGCCATGCATGGGCAGCTTGCGCGGCGGCGCACCCCTTGTCCTTGGACCTGGACCACAGGAAGCCGCCATCTTCAGTGGGCAGTAGGGGGGAGCCCTTTCCCGTCGCCCCAAGGGTGGTTTCTGGGAGGAAGACAATGGGAGCCTCCAGGCCCTTGGCACCATGGGCGGTCATGACCCGCACTTCCTGGCGCTGATCCTCCATTTCCCGTTTGATCGTGATGTCGAGATTGACCAGGGCTGCAGTCAAGCTTTCGAGGTCGGCAATGCCGCGACCTCAGCGGCCAGAACCTGGGCCAGGAATTCCTCCATGGCGTCGGCGGCTTCGTCTCCCAGCCTCAGGAGCAAGCGGGCCTTCTGTGTCCGGCCAGACCCATCACGCAGGGACAGACACCGGGCGTAGAACTCAAAGGGCCGCTGATCGGCTGCGCTCAAAGCCGCCTGCAGGAACTCAAGCCCGGCCCGCCATTCAGGGGTTTCATCGGCCCGCTGGATGAGGACGTCCCAGAGGTTCTGGGCCGGCACCAAGTCACCCCGACCCTGGGCAAGCTGATAAAGGCTCTCATCGGACACGTCGCAGAAGGGGCTTCTTAGGAGGGCCGCCAAGGTCAGTTCATCCCGGGGAAAAAGGACAAATCGCGCCAGGGCCAACATGTCGTCGAACAGGATATGCTCTGATAAGGCGAGGCGATCTGCCCCCGCGACGGGGACCTTTCTGTGTTTGAGGGCGCGTAAGATGTCTTCGAACAGGGCCTTGCGTCGGCGCACCAGGATCAGCACGTCGCCATAGTGGGCGGGCCGCATCTCCTTGGTCTTTTTATCGAACACCTGGTCGCCGTGTTTCACGAGGTCAAAGATTTCAGCCGCGATAAGCTCCGCCAGCCTGCGATTGGCCGATTGGGCGGACTCCAGGTCCAGGGGCGTGGTCCAGGCCTCACGATCCTCGCCCTTGACCTCAACCACGGCCTCCCAAAGATCGACGCAGCCCTCATCCTTCCGTACGGCCTCATGGCGTATGGGTTCGAGGCCTCCGGCACCATCGCCCCGCGGTAGGACAGAAGCTGCCATATCTTTTGCCGTGAAGGCGGCGTCGACAAAGTTCAAGATTCGCGTTGCCGAACGCCAGGAGGCCAGAAGGTCGACCCGCTCGAAGGCCTGACCTGCACCTGTGGCGCGCCGATGATGGAACTCAAATTCGCCTGCGAGAATTTCCGGAGCGGCCCCCTGAAAGGAATAGATGGACTGCTTCTCATCACCGACCACGAACATATTGCGGGTCAGGGTGTTTGAGCGCTCGCGTCCCTCGCCGGCGAAGAAATCTTCGGTAAGGGCCCGGATGATCTTCCATTGATCCGGGGCGGTGTCCTGGGCCTCGTCCACCAATATATGATCTATGCCCCCATCGAGCTTGAACAGCACCCAGGCGGCTTGCGGTGCTTCGGCGGTGAGGTCGCGGGTCTTCTCGATGAGGTCGGCGAAATCCAGGCGTCCGGCGAAGGTCTTCTCAAGTTTGAAGGCGGTGAGATAGGCTTCGGCCAGGGTTATGGCGTGGACAGTGTCTCGGGCCACCTCAATGGCGCGTAGTCGCTCGCGAAGTGCCTCCAGCTGGCCCTGCTCATGATGGAGTGCCATGACCAGTTCCGGCACTGGCTTTAGGACTGCCGGCGTGTTCATCCACTTGGCGGGCGTGCCTTCGCCCCCCGCAGTGAAGAAAATGTTCAGCAGGGACTCCAGCTGATCTGGGTCGTTAGATTTTATGGCGCGTAAGCGCCCCGCATTTTTGATGTCGGTGTCAGACCCCTTCGCCAGCACGTCTGCGGCCTCATGCAGGGTCCGCAGGTTCAAATCTGCGAGCCCAAGCTGGATCACTTCATCAGGATCACACTTGCCATCGGGAAAGCCGCACCGAGCCCAGATATCAGCCTCAACAGCTTCTACGCCGCCGAGGGTTTCAAAGTATTTTGCCAGGGCCCCTCGCTGAGTTTCGAAGGCCTTGAACATGTCCTCAAAGGCTTGAAAATCCAGGGAGACAGAGAACCTTGCATAGGCCTCGGCCACCCGCCCTTCACCCCTTAGGGCGAACCTTGCTACAGTCTTACGTGCGTTGGCCGCCACTGCGGCGGCGGCGCTGTCGTCCAAAACTTGAAAGCCAGGCGAAACGCCAGCTTCGATGGGAAACCGCCGGAGCAGTTTTTCACAAAAGGCGTGAATGGTCTGAATTTTAAGCCCGCCTGGGGTTTCCAGGGCCCTTGCGAACAGGGCGCGGGCTGCAGACAGACTATCGCTGTCATAGGCTTCTAGGGCGCGTCCCTCCAGTTTCGATAATTCGCCCTTTAAGGTCTTGTCGTCAGAGACCGACCAAAGCCCAAGCAAGTCATAGAGACGGCCCTGCATCTCTGCGGCGGCGGCCTTGGTATAGGTGACGCATAGAATGGTTTCTGGCTTTGCCCCAGACAGCAGGAGCCGCGCCACCCGATCGATCAGGGTCTTGGTCTTGCCCGATCCGGCATTGGCGGTGACGAAGGCCGAAATATTCGGATCCGCTGCGCGCCTTTGGGGGTCAGGGATGAGGGGCAAACTCATTCGTCCACCTCTTCGCCGCTGGTCGACCACTCAAAGACCCGGGCGAGGTGATCATAGTCGCCAGCATAGGTTTTCACAAACTGCGGGGCGGTTCGCGATGGGTAGCCTTGGGATGGATTGTCATATTTGAGGATCAGGTCGTGCAGGCCATTGAGGGCCTTGTCCGCACCAAACTTGGCGCCCTCCTTGGGGCCGCGATTAACAACTTCGCCAGCGGGTTTGCGGCCCGTCACCTTTACATACAGCAACGCCCCAGGCTGATGGTGCCCGAGCTTAGGAAACCCACCCTGCGCCAGAATGGCCGCGGTCAAGGTCAGTTGGGGCGCAAACCCTGCATCGACCACTTTCTCACTGGGCG
>CAITHQ010000315.1 GCA_903892305.1 uncultured Alphaproteobacteria bacterium | reverse complement strand
CCTATGACCTGGACCCCGGCCTGCGCCGGGGTGACCGGTGGGTGGGCGGTGTCGTTCTGTCTTCGGTCATACCAGCGGAGGCCGGTATCCAGATGCATCCACGGAGTAAGCCGGAGAGACCGGACTCCGGGCCCAGAACGAGTGTCGCGCCCTATGACCTGGACCCCGGCCTGCGCCGGGGTGACCGGTGGGTGGGGTGGCCCTAGAAGAACACCTTGCGCAGGCTGAATTTGATCGTCCGGCCTGCGGGGTCGAGATAGGCGGCTTGGTAGCCAGAGGGTGTCGCGCCGGTGGCGTCGCGAACATCTTGATGGGCATCGAATAGGTTGCTGATCGACACTGAGGCGCGGGACGCCCTTAGCCAGGGATGGGCCTTGACCAGCTTGGGCTGCTGGCCCAGGTCGGCGAACAGGCTGAGATTTATCTTGGCGATGTCAGAGAAGCGCAGGTCGCTTGTCGGAGTCGTTCCCTTGACTCGGGTGGCGCTGGTCCAGTCGGCGGTTAGTCGGCCACCCATGCCATCCTTGAATATGCCGGCCTGAACCTCCACCAGATTGCGGGCCTGACCACCGGCATTTCCCGCTGCCGCGCCGTTCAACTGATCCAGCACAGGGCCGCCGACCCGGGTCAGTATGCGGTCCTGCAGGACAATGGTATCATAGATGGCAAACTGCATCCGCCCCCCTGGGGGGCCACCAAAGCCGCCACCAGGACGCAAGCCGCCGGGCGGACCGCCTGATGGACGGGCCCCACCGCTAGCTCCCGTTCCGCCGGGAGGCCTCGGAAAAGCACCAGGTGCCGGTTGGGGCCCTACGGCCTGGGAATAGTTGAGCCCCAGCTTCAGCTCCCGCCGATCTTCCTGGGCGAAATTGACCGGCCGGTTGTCGATGGAGATCAGGTCCCCCACGCCATTGCGCACAAACCGTCCTGGGAAGGCGGCCTCGACCTCAGCCGTGGCGGCGGGGAGGGACCCTGTCGTGTCAGCATTGCGCGAGGCGGCATAGTTGGCTGAGAAGGTCAGGTCCTTGTCGGCCAGGGGCTTATAGGTCAGGCCGATCTTGAAGGTCTTGCGGTCATCAGCCTTCAACGCCGCATTGCCGCCATCCAGTCGGGTGATGTCGACGGTCTTGCCTGTGGCATAGTCAAAGACCCGAACCCCCGGCGTCGCTACCAGGGGGTTGCCAATCTGCTGCAGGGTGGGCGCGTCGTGATCCTGGTTCTGGGAAATGATCAGATTGACCCCGGTCATCGGGCTCCAGTTGGCACCATAGCCGATGGAGGTCAGGGTGCCGAAGCCACTGATCGGTGTGACATTGCCGTTGAGATTCAGGGACAGGGATCCGATGTTCTGAATCCCGCCGCCATTGGTGCTGGCAATGGGGATGTCGATATTGCCTTGGGCCAGTTGGGCGCTGCGGCTGAAATCGCCACTGAGCCGGGTTCCAAAGCGGAAGGACGAGGTCACCAGATGAGTCTCGGTGTCGCCCAGACTAAAACTGAACCGTAGATCGCCTGCTGGAATGTGGAAAAGGGGCCCCGACGCCTGGACCTGGACATTTCCGGTGTCAGAGCGGGAGTGGGCGGTGTTGTCAGCCCGCGCCAGGATGAGACTATCGGCCAAGGTGCCCTTCGGGTCCACTGAGGGGCTAAGGCTGTTCAATGCCGTCTGGATCGGCGTGGGGTCGAGGCCCACATCGCTCTGCGTTCGGCTATCAGCGTGATCAAAGGCACCGGTTGCTGATAGGCGCCACTTGCCCTGATCCTTGTTAAGCGCCCCACCCAGATGGCCGTTCCAACCCTGATTAGACTGGATGAGGGGGCCATTGTTTTCCACATACCGCAGGACCGACAGCGAGGCGGCGCTGGGGTTGTAAGGGCTTAGTGCCGGAACCGAGAGGCTGACCATGGGCAGGCCCAGGCGGGACTCCCGGCTGTTGGTTTCCAGGGTGGCGTTCAGCGTCGTGGCCAGGCCGCCGAGAATGGTATGGCTATAGACGGCGTTCAGGCTTGCCGACTGGGTCTGCGGCGAGAGGCTGCGGCTGGACCTTAGGTCCGCCAAGTTGGAGAGGCCGATGGTGGTGGCAGGCGTCGTGGGCGCCAGGTCACGTTCAGCCTCAGTCAGGCCATCGCTTGCGGCGACCTTGAGATTGAGGTTCAGGCGGCTGTCGCCCATGATTTTCAGATAGCCGAGGTCGGCCGATCCATTCACCAGACCCCCCTGCGTTGCCGCGCCCCCCTGGAGCTCCAGGATTGTGGCGCGGAAGCGGGGTCTCAGGACGAAGTTGATCACCCTCTGATCTGCGGGATAGCCGAATTTCAGCGCCGCTTCTGAGGGCAGGATGTCGACCCGCAAAATGGCTTCTGATGGCAGGTCGCGGATCTCGTTAAAGCCCGACACCCGACGACCGCCCACCAGGACAATGGGCATGCCGCCGCGCCGCCCGCCCACGCTGCGCAGCTGGGGTGCCAGCTCGGCCAGCAGACTGGCGGCCGAGGTCACCCCCATGGCGCGGATTTCAGCTGGGGATATCTGCACCTCAGCCTTGACGTCGCCGACCACGGCGCCGGGGTCAGCCCGTGCCCCGGTGACCACCAATTCGGAGACTTCGGGCGGATCCTCTGTCGGCGCCCCAGGTTTTGCCGCCGATTGCGCAAGGACCTCAGGTGCCCAAAGGCTGCAAACTACCATCGCCGCGCCACACAGGGCGCGCTGCCGTGTCGAAATCATTCTCAAATCCCATAACCGCGCCACAGAAAAGCCAGGGAGGACTCAGCAGCGCGCAGACCCCATCTCATCTGGTCCTATATGGGGACGATTTTAAGTCACGGTTATTTCGGGACAGACATGTGGGGGTTGGCATCGATCTTGATGGATCATGATCTGCCATGATGTTTTCAAGCGAGGGTTAAGGGGATGGGTATGGCGGCGCAAACCCGTGAGAACTTCGCAACCTAGGTTAGGTCTGAAATCCTAGCCGATGTCAGAAGCCTTGCTCAAAGTGAGAGGCGTCATGGCGGCCTATCGCGTCCGCTGCGACCTATACCTTCCTAGCGATCAACGGCATGCGGATTACGGCGCGTGCCGATGACACTTCCAGGTTCATCAGTGGCCTTCATGCGGAAAGGGCGTTCGCATTTGACCACCTTCTTCGTTGG
>CAITHQ010000314.1 GCA_903892305.1 uncultured Alphaproteobacteria bacterium | reverse complement strand
TCATAATCCCCTTCCCGTCGCCGTCGAGGACAAGACCCTGACGGTGGTAACCTATGCCCTATTCCTGGGGGCATTCATCTCCGGAGGGGCGACGGCGATCATCGGGGTGATCATTGCCTATGCCAATCGCAGCACGGCAACGGCGCGGGCCCTGTCGCACTACACCTTCCTGATCCGCACCTTCTGGATCGGCTGCGCGGTCATGATGGTTGCGGGAGCCATGTTCTTCTGGGGTGCCATTCTCAGCATCATCCTGATCGGCATTCCCATTCTCATGCTGGCTAAGCTGACCTTGGCGCTCAGCTCGATCTGGTATGGCCTTCGCTGCGTGGTCGGCTTGGTCAAAGCCCTGCAAGACGAGGCCTATCCGACCCCTCAGAACTATATTCTTTAAGCCAGACGGGGTGAGCTCGCCCTCACCCCCAAAGGGCGATTAGGCCAAGACCAGTTGGCGGCGAACCAGCTTGGCGTAGTCATTCATCAGACCCAGGGACAGGGCACCCGGGGTGAAGGTGTATTCGCCGATCTGTGAGACAGGGGTCACCTCAGCTGCCGTACCCACCACGAAGCATTCCGTGAAGGTCGCCAGCTCCTCAGGCATGATGTGGCGCTCGGTCACGGTCACGCCCTGGCTGCGGGCCAGCTCGATCACCGACTGCCGCGTAATGCCGTTCAGGAAACAGTCGGGGGTCGGGGTGTGGATGGCACCGTCCTTGACGAAGAAGACGTTGGAGCCGGTGGATTCAGCCACATAGCCCCGATAGTCCAGCATCATGGCGTCGGTATAGCCGTCCTTCTCCGCCGCGTGCTTGGAGATGGTGCAGATCATATAGAGGCCTGTGGCCTTGGCGTGGACCGGCTCAGTTTCTGGTGAAGGGCGCTTGTACTTGGCCCAGCACATCCGAATGCCCTTGGCCTTTTCCTCTGGCTTGAAATAGTCGGGCCAGTCCCACACGGCGATGGCCACGTGGATCTTAGTGTTCTGAGCGCTGACGCCGATCATTTCCGTGCCCCGCCAGGCGATCGGGCGCAGATAGGCGTCGTTTAGGCCATTCTTCGCGCAGGTGTCCTTGCAGGCCTGATCGATCTGGGCGACGGTGAAAGGGATTTCGAAATCCAAGTATTCCGCAGATTTGAACAACCGCTCAGTATGGGCCGTCAGCTTGAAGATCTCTCCGCCGTACATACGCTCGCCTTCGAACACCGCCGAGGCGTAGTGCAAGCCATGGGTCAATACGTGCACCTTCGCCTCGCGCCAGGCAACAAACTGGCCGTCCAGCCAGATCCAACCGTCGCGATCATCGAAGGGAACGAGAGTCATGGGGAAAGTTCCTCCTTTCAAGGAAAACCCCTTACAGACCTCCCGGCGCGCCGCGTCAAACATTTTGGAGCCTTCGCCTAATGTCGATGACCTCCAGCTACGCCGCCGACCGCCACCTGCTGGTGGTGGATGACGACGACCGCATTCGCCAGCTGCTGAAAGAATACCTTTCCCGGGCGGGGTTTAGGGTCTCGGCGGCTTCGGGCGGGGCCGCGGCGCGGGGCCTGATGGAGGCCTTGGATTTCGACCTGGCGGTCTTTGATGTGATGATGCCCGGCGAAGATGGTTTTTCCCTCACCCGGTGGCTGCGCGACCGCAAGGGCGCGGCGGGTCGAACGCCCGTTCTGATGCTCACCGCCCGGGGCGAACCCAGTGATCGGATCGAGGGCCTGAAGCTCGGTGCCGACGACTATCTGGCCAAGCCCTTTGAGCCTGAGGAATTGTTGCTACGGATCGAGGCCATACTGCGACGCTCTGATGCCCGTCCGACCTTGGCGGCGTCCGGACCGGTTGTCCTAGGGGCCTGTCGTTATGACGTTGAGCGGGGAGAGCTCACCAAGGATGGAACTGTCATCCGTCTGACCGAAGCCGAGGTCGCCCTCCTGCGCCGCCTCGCCCGTAGCCCCCACGAGCCCGTGGAACGCATGGAGTTAGCCAAGGAGACGGTCGACGCCTCTGGCCGGGCGGTGGATATCCAGGTGACCCGCCTGCGCCGCAAGATCGAAGCCGATCCGAAGATCCCACGCTATCTGCAGACCGTGCGCGGCGTCGGCTATTTGCTGGCACCAGACTAATGCGGCTTCGGGTTTTTTCATCGGCAGGTTGGCAGAGGTTGATCAAGCGCAGCCTGCCGACCACGCTTTTCGGGCGAAGCCTGCTGATCATTGTCCTGCCGGTCGCGATCATGCAGATCGCGGTGACCTGGGTATTTTTCGACGCCCATTGGCAGACCGTGACGAGCCGACTTTCGGAGGGTTTAGCCGGCGACGTGGCCTGGGCTGTGGAGAGCTTTCATGACGATCCCAGCCCTGCGGCCCTGGCCAAGCTGACGGACCGAGCCGAGCGCTCCATGAGCCTGTCCATCGCCCTGCAGCCTGGACGTACCCTGCCAGAGGCACGGCACCATAATCCCTTCGCCGTGGTCGATCGCGTATTGGAAAAGGCCCTGGCCGCCCGGCTCGATGCCCCCTTCTGGTTCGACACCACGCGCTATCCCGCCTATGTGGACATCCGCGTTCAAACGGCCAATGGCGTCATGCGGTTTTTGGCACCTCGGGAACGGGCGGTGGCCACCCAGGGGCATATCTTCGTCCTTTGGATGACTGTGGCGACCCTTCTGCTTACCGCCATATCTATTCTCTTCATCCGTAATCAGGTGCGGGCCATTGAGCGACTGGCTACCGCCGCCGACGATTTTGGCCGGGGGGTCGACTCCCCTGCCTTCAAGCCCCACGGCGCACGAGAAGTTCGACAGGCCGCCCGGGCCTTCCTGGCCATGAAGTCGCGCATACAACGCCATATCGACCAGCGGAC
>CAITHQ010000313.1 GCA_903892305.1 uncultured Alphaproteobacteria bacterium | reverse complement strand
GATCCGCGTTTTGAAAACCTGCGCGGTGTGCTCGATGGCCATATCGCCGCCGGTTCCGATGTTGGCTCATCTTTCTGTGCAACGCTGGACGGCAAGACGGTGGTCGACATCTGGGGCGGCCATGCCGATGAGGCCAAGACCCGGCCCTGGGAAAAAGACACCATCATCAATGTCTATTCCACCACCAAGACCATGACCGCCCTGACCGCCCTGCTGCTGGCGGACCGGGGGGAACTGGACTTTGACGCGCCCGTCGCCCGCTACTGGCCGGAATTCGCCGCCAATGGAAAGGCCGACGTCAAGGTCAGCCATCTGATGAGCCATTCGGCGGGCCTGTCGGGCTGGAAGGAGCCCATCACGGAAGCCGACCTCTATGACTGGGAAAAGTCCACCGCCCTGCTGGCTGCCCAGGCGCCCTATTGGGAGCCGGGGACGAAATCAGGTTATCACGCCCTGACCCAGGGCTATCTGGTGGGCGAAGTGATCCGCCGCGTCGCCGGCAAGAGCGTCGGGACCGTGTTCCGCGAGGAATTCGCAGACCCCATGGGTGCCGACTTCCACATCGGCCTGCCCGCCAGCGAGGATGCCCGGGTCGCTGACCTGATCCCGCCGCCGCCAGGCGGTGCCATGGGGGAAGGGACCACCGATGGCCTCGTGGCCAACATGTCGACCAATCCCGGCATCAACGTTCTGTCCACCCGCACCCGCGACTGGCGCGGGGCCGAAATCCCGGCGGCAGGCGGCACGGGCAATGCCCGCTCGGTGGCCGAGATCCACACCATTCTGGCCAATGGCGGGATTGGCCGCGATGGACGCCGCTACCTGTCCGAGGCCGGGTGCCGAAAGGCCTTGGAACCGCAGATCGAGGGCACGGACCTCATCCTCGGCATTCCGGTGAGGTTCGGCATGGGCTTTGGCCTCCAGGGCGGCGCAACACCCCTGCCCAATGATGAATGCATCTATTGGGGCGGCTATGGCGGCTCGCTGATCATCATCGATATGAAGACAAGGGCCACCTATTCCTACGTCATGAACAAGATGGCCTCGACCACCGCTGGCGACATGCGCGGGTTTTCCCTGCTCATGGCCATGTGGGGGGCGATGTCGACCTAGCATTTTCCGCCCAAGTGGACACCGGTTGGGCGTAGAAAATGCGGCAAAACAAAAAATCCAGCGCGCCCGATCTGATTCAATCAGATCGGTAAGCGCACTAAACGCGGATCACGATCTTGCCCATGTGGGTTCCGCTTTCGAGGTGGTCGAAGGCGGCCCTTGCGTCCTCAAAGGCAAAGACACGGTCAATCAGCGGCTTGAGCCCTGTCGCGGCCACGACCCGGGTAAGTTCCATCAGGCCAGACCGGTCACCCACCGTGATGTTGCGGAAACTGGCACCGCTGGACTTGAGCTGAAAGAAGTCGATCCCCGGGTTTTCGGTGCTTAAGAAACCGATGGAGGCGATCTCGCCGCCCAGGGCCACGGCCCGCAGGGACTGGGCAATTGTGCCCGGACCGCCCACCTCGACCACCCGGTCAACACCGCGGCCATTGGTCAGGGTGCGGATGCGCTTTCCCCATTGCGGATCATTGGCATAGTTGACCACTTCGGCCGCGCCCATGGCCCGCAGATGCTCGCCCTTGGCGTCGCTGGACGTCGTAGCGATCACCGTGGCACCCACTGCCTTCGCCAGCTGCAGAGCGAAGATCGAAACCCCGCCGCTGCCTAGCACCAGGACCGAGTGGCCAGCACGGATCGGCGTCGGGCCGGTGAGGGCGCTCCAGGCCGTCAGGCCGGCGCAGGGTAGGGTGGCGGCCTCTTCGAAGGACAGGCTGTCAGGAATGCGGACGATAGCCTCCTGGCTGATGGCCTTGAGCTCGCAGAGCCAGCCGTCGCTCTCGGCGCCATAGCTGTCCTTCTGAATGGTC
>CAITHQ010000312.1 GCA_903892305.1 uncultured Alphaproteobacteria bacterium | reverse complement strand
CACCTCGGGTGATCAAGTCCTTCAGCAAAGCGGGTAATTTCGAACCCGTCCGGCACCTTCGGGTGTTCACCCGCGCTCCAGGGGGCGACCTTGGCAATGGCAACTTGGGGCAACAGGCCCTTTTTGGGTTCTGGAAGCGTCGGATTAGGACCAAAACCGGCGAAAGGGTCCACGGAGCCTGATTGCCCGCAAGCCGCCAGGGTCAGTCCAAGAAGACCAAGGGTGAGATAGGTGCGACGCATGCATAACTCCTAGGTAGGTCACCGAAACGGGATCAGTCTATTTAGCGAACGAGGTTGACGCTGTCTCGCTGCCGACGGAAGGTTGAGCTTTAAGTCGGGCTATTCTGATGCCCGGGTCATGACAAGGGGTGGAAAATGTCTATAGAACTCAGCATGCTAGCCTATGCGGTGGGCTTACTCTTCATACTCATTGTTATCCAGGCTGTGGCAGGGGTCCGCGCGCAGGGCCTTACGGCACTTGCTAATTCCAGGGATAACCTGCCGGCACCTGGCGTTTTCCAAGCCCGTGCCAAACGGGTGGTGGATAATCACCGGGAAGGCTTGATCCTTTTTGCACCTCTTGTGCTGATCGCCGCCCTCTCGCACATTTCAAATCCTGCAACCGTGCTTGGTGCCCAACTCTTCTTCTTCGCGCGGGTCGCCCATGCCGGTCTTTATCTGGCGGGCGTGCCGATGATCAGGCCCCTGGCCTGGGCTGTGGGCATTGCAGGAACGATCATGGTGTTCTCAGCCCTGATGGGCTGGGCCGCCTAGCGGCTTGAGCGGCGGCGTCCAGGTCAAAACCTGAGCGCCGCCGGCTCGAAACGGCTTAGCCGTTGACGGCGTCCTTCAGGGCCTTAGCGGCCTGGAACACGATCTTCTTGGAGGCCGCGATTTCGATCGCTGCGCCCGTGGAGGGATTGCGGCCGGTGCGGGCTGGCTTGGACTGAACCTTGAACTTGCCAAAGCCGGGGACGGAGACTTCGTCACCCTTCACGGCGGCGCCGCGAATGGCACCGAACACGGCGTCAACAATAGCCTTGGCCTGCGCCTTGGTCAGTTTGTCGTCAGAGGCGGCAACCTGATCGATGAGGTCGGAAATGGTCATATGGCGTCTTTCGTAAGAGAATCGAAGAGCCGACCCTGCCAAGCTCTCATGCGGATGTCACGTGCATGTCGCATCTCAAATGGCTATGAAACGGGCAAATTCGTCCTTGAGACCTCGAAAACGTGTCAACCTCGCCCAATCAGCGACTATCTGTCGCTCCCATGATGGACTGGACTGACCGCCATTGTCGGGCCTTTCATCGTGTTCTTAGCGCAAAGACGCACCTCTACACCGAGATGGTGACGACCGGTGCTGTGCTGCATGGCGACCATGAAAGGCTCCTGGGGTTTGATCCCTCAGAGCACACCGTAGCCCTGCAGTTGGGCGGGTCTGACCCTGCGGATCTGGCTCAGGCGGCCAAGATTGGCGCAGACTATGGGTATGACGAGATCAATCTCAATGTCGGATGCCCTTCAGATCGGGTGCAGTCGGGACGGTTTGGCGCTTGCCTGATGCGTGAACCGGAACTGGTTGCTGCGTGTATGGCGTCTATGGCGGCTGTGGTTGATGTTCCTGTGACGGTGAAGTGCCGGATTGGCGTCGATGACCAGGATCCGGAGGAAAGCCTTTTCAGCCTTGTTGAGCATTGCGCCAGGGCAGGGGTTTCGACCTTCATTGTCCACGCCAGGAAGGCCCTGTTGAAGGGGCTCTCTCCTAAGGAAAACCGCGATGTCCCGCCGCTGAACTATCCCCTGGTCTATCGATTGAAGGCTGAGCGCCCCGAACTGACCATTGCCATCAACGGCGGCGTTGGGTCGATCGAGGACGCGGTCGCTCACCTGGAGCACGTTGACGGGGTGATGATCGGCCGTGCGGCCTATCACACCCCAGGCATTCTGGGCGATGCTGACTCTGCGGTTTTCGGCATGGGCCAATCGGTCGACCCGTTTGATGCCGTTGAGGCCTATAAGCCCTATCTCTCCCAGCAACTGTCTAGGGGTGTGCATTTGGCACACATGACCCGACACATGCTGGGCCTGTTCCATGGACGGCCCGGCGCCCGGACCTGGCGTCGCATACTGACAGTAGAAAGCATCAAACCTGGGGCGGGTCTTGATGTGCTCGATCAAGCTCTAGACGCACTACGTCGCCCCAGCCCTGCCGAAGTTCCTGCTTAAGGGTGAAGAATGAGCGAGGTCTTGGTGGCCTCGAACCGTGACAGCCGCCCAAGGTAGGTCATGCCGAGGAGCGACGTGTCCAGGCCCTTATCGATGACCAGGGCATCAACATCGGCCACTTGAGCACCAGCGATGGAAACACTGGCCAGCTTCACAGCGGCGGCGTGCGCCTCGCCGCTGGCAGTGATAACCTTGTAATTGTAATTCAGGTGTCCGGGATCAAAGCCGAGCCGTTGGGCGTCCGTCTGGGTGAGCGCCACGGTGCTTGCACCGGTATCCACCAGAAACTTCACTGCTGTGCCATTCACATTGGCTTGGGCCCAATAATGCCCATCGGCGGCCTTGGAAATCGAGGCGGCTGAAGTGTCTGACGGGCCCGCTACGGCTTGTGATTGAGAAAGGGTCAGGGTTTCAGCGTGATTGGCCGGCGAAAACGCCGCGACAGCCTGCGCTGCGCCAACCGCTGAAACGGCACCCACCAATGATATAACTGCAAGTCGCAACATGATCTAACCCCGCCTTCCGGCGATAGACGGCCTTTCTCGGCCCAAATTTCCGATCAGCGTAAACCGACGAGGTTTTCAAGGAATGAACGGCAGACTGTCGGCCGTCAGAACATGGCGAGTTTTTCGGGCCGGATCAGAGCGCGACGATCGGGCAGCTCGGCCATGATTTCATCCCTCTTGTCCGGGGAGAGCTTTGACCAGCCGGCGACTTCATTGAGGCGCCGGTAGCATCCCATACAGAGGCCACTTTCACCATCGACCACACAAATCTTGATGCAGGGCGTTTTGATCGGCAGCAGTCTTTCGGGCGTTTGTGTCATTAGGGTCTCAAGCGCTTGGAATGGCATAGGTTACAGTAGCCTGGGCCGCGGGACGGTCGGGGCCCTCAGTCCAAATTCGAACATCGCATACGGCGATCCGGCGTCCCAGACGCAACATGTCAGCCCGCGCATGAATATCTCCAGGCTTTGCGCCTCTTAGAAAATTCATCGTCAAGGAACTGGTGACGGCCATGAGTTGTTCGCCGATGTGGGCGAGCACCAGTGTGTAGGCCGCAAGGTCAGCAATCTCCATGAGGGTCGGCCCGGAGATCACGCCGCCAGGGCGTAAGGTCCGCTCTCCGCCATAGGGGCGCACCACCAGCACCCACCCAGGCCCGACCTCTCGGGCCAAGGCCAGGCTCTTCGGGTCGGCGAGCGGGAAGGCCTTCATCAGTAGGCTGTTGACGCCATCCCGGTCGAGTTGCAGCGGCGGACCGGTTCTGGTTCTCATTGGCGATCATCCTGTTGCGAAGTTGATATTTGCCCCCCATTGTAGGGCAGCTTGGCGGGGTTGAGTATCCTGACCGACGATGGGGTAGTCGCTGGGCGAGGGGCGGTAATTGTGAGTGAAGATAAGTCAGAGCTCTTGCGGTCACTGAGCATTGATCGCTCACGGGTCGAGGAAGACGAAAGCGGCGCACGGTTTGGGCCGGTGGTGCTGGGAGCCTTAGCGGCGGGCAGTCTTCTAATTGGCGGTGCTGCGGGGTGGATCTTAAAGCCAACACCAAAAGCAAAGCCTGTGATTGTTGAGGCCGCGCAGACCGGGCCCAGTCGTGCCGTCGCGCCCGCAGGTGGCCTGACGGCATCTGGATATGTTGTGGCGCGCACACGGGCGACGGTAGCGGCGGAAGTGACCGGCCGGGTGGTTGAAGTCCGCGTTGAAGAAGGTCAGTCTGTGCAGGCGGGGCAGGTCCTTGCCGTTCTCGACGGCTCTCTGGCTCGGGTGGACGCAGCCTCGACCCAGGCGCGAGCTATATCTGCCCAGGCGGCACTGAACTCTGCCCAAGTGCAATACGCCCAGGCGCAGAAGGATCTGATCAGATATCAGACCCTAGCCAAGACAGGCTATATCAGCGACGCCAACCTTCAGGCCGCTACCTTGAAGACCAAAGTAGCGGCGGCGCAGGAAGACCTCGCTCGCGCCCAACTGGTGGCGGCAAACTCTGATTCAAACCGCACGCGGGTTCAGCTCAGTAAGTATGAAATCCGAGCACCTTTCACCGGCATGGTGATCGACAAGGCCGCCCAGCCCGGGGAAATCATCTCGCCTCTGTCGGCGGGCGGTGGATTCACCCGTACAGGCATCTGCACCATCGTCGACATGGACAGCCTTGAGATCGAGGTGGATGTGAACGAGGCCTATATCGGTCGGGTCTCCCCCGGCCAGAAGGTCGAAGCCATACTTGACGCCTATCCT
>CAITHQ010000311.1 GCA_903892305.1 uncultured Alphaproteobacteria bacterium | reverse complement strand
GTGCGCGCTGAGGCAGCGATCCGGGCTGCAGGTTTGCCCACCCGGCTGGCAGATATCGCGGCTTCCCCCTTCTCTGCTAACGCCCTTGCCCATCACATGACTCAGGACAAAAAGGCTGAGGGCGGTCGGTTGACCTTTATCCTAGCCCGCGCGCTCGGCGAGGCCTTTGTCGCCAAGGATGTGTCCCACGACAGCATTCTGGAATTTCTCAAACGCGAAGGGGCGATCTAATGGCTGCCATTCTCACCCTCGCGCCAATCGTCTTTGGGCTATTGGCAATATCGGCCATGTTCTCCGCCGCCGAAACCTCGCTGACCGGTGCCAGCCGGGCGCGCATGCACCAGATGGAGCGGGAGGGTGACCGCTCGGCCAGGCGGGTTAATCGCCTGCTGTCAGACCAGGAGACCATGATCGGCGCGGTCCTGCTCGGGAACAATCTGATCAATATCCTGGCCTCGGCCCTGACGACTGAAGTGCTGACCACGGCCATTCCTGGTCCCTGGGGGGTCGCAGCCGCGACGGGGATTATGACGGTCCTGGTCCTGGTCTTCGCCGAAGTTCTGCCGAAAACCCTGGCTATTCTGCGGTCGGACGACGTCGCGCGCTTTCTATCAGGACCAACCCTGCTGGTGGTTCGGGTGTTCGGCCCGATTATCTATGCCATTCAATGGATTGTCCGACGCACGCTCAGCCTGTTTGGCGTGCGATTAGGCATGGAGATGGACGTTCTGGCCGCTCATGAAGAGATCCGCGGCGCGGTAGAATATCACCACTCCGAAGGTCTTGTGGAAGAGCGGGACAGGCGCATGTTGGGTGGTGTGCTGGATCTTTCGGACATGGATGTCAGCCAGGTCATGGTCCATCGGACCTCGATCTCCATGGTGGATGCTGACCTGCCGGCAGCAGAATTGGTCGCCCATGTGCTGGCCAATGACCATACGCGAGTGCCACTCTACCGAGGCGATCCTGAAAACATTGTGGGTATCCTGCACGCCAAGGACCTGCTGCACGCCATCTCTGACGCAAAGGGTGATTTCGAGGCCCTGGTCATCGACAAGATTCGCCGCGATCCCTGGTTTATTCCGGAAACCACCAATCTGAAGGACCAGCTGAACGCCTTTCTGAAGCGCCAGAACCATTTCGCCTTGGTGGTGGATGAATATGGGGCCTTACAGGGCCTGGTGACCCTCGAGGACATTCTTGAAGAGATTGTCGGCGAGATCGGCGATGAGCATGACGCCAAAATTCAAGGCGTGCGCCGGCAGGCCGATGGATCGGTCATGGTGGACGGCACGGTCCCGATCCGCGACCTTAACCGCGCCCTGGACTGGGATCTTCCCGACGATCAGGCCGTCACCGTGGCAGGGCTTGTGATTCATGAAGCCCAGACCATTCCGAAGATCGGCCAGACCTTCATCTTTCACAGACACCGCTTTCAAGTGGTCAAGCGGGTCCGCAATCAGATCACTGCCCTTCGGGTCTCTGCACCGCTGGAAACAGGCTCGGAAGACTAAAGGCCTTTGGCGATCAAGCCCTTAAGAACCTTGTCAGGGGTCATGGGATAGTCTCGCAGGCGAACGCCGCAGGCATTATAGATCGCATTGGCGATCGCTGCCCCGGTGCCACAAATGCCCAGCTCTCCCACGCCCTTAATCCCAAGGGGATTGGCCTTGTCATCGACTTCATCCAGGAACATGGAGTCGACATTGACGATGTCGGCGTGGCTAGGAACAAGATATCCGGCCATGTCCTGATTGAGGAAGCTGCCATAGCGCGGATCAATGGGATTGGTCTCGGTCAAGGCCGTGCCTATGCCCCAGATCATGCCACCGGTAATCTGGCTCTTGGCTGTCTTGGCATTGAGGATCCGCCCCGCGGCAAACACCCCGAACATGCGGCGCAGTCGCACCTCGCCGGTGACCACATCGACACCAACCTCGGCGAATTGCGCGCCATAGGTATGCTGGCTCCAGTCGCGGGCGTCAGCCGCCGGCGAGATTGAGCCTTCGACATAGACGCCCTCTGGCTGAACCCGTTCAATGAGGGTTGAGAGGCTCTCACTGCGATTTTCCAGAGCGATATTGCCATTGGCAAAGGTGACAAGGGTCGGATCCACCCCGAACAAGGGCGAATTTGGATCACCCGTGGCCATTTCAGCCAAGGTCCGACGCATGACCATGCCTGTCTCGAAAGCCGCAGATCCTGCCGTCGCAGCACCAAATTGACCGCCAGACCCAGGTGCAGGCGGCATGTCAGAATCCCCCAGCTCCACACGGACTTGATCTAGGGGCACGCCCAGGGTCTCAGCGGTAATCTGAGCCAGAATGGTGTAGGTGCCCGTGCCGATATCAGTCATGCCCTGCGACAGGGTGACCGTGCCATCAGCTGTGATCCGGATGCCGGCCTTGGCAGGCAAGAGGAAGTTGCCGCGAATGCCCGCAGCCATGCCCATGCCCACAAGCCAGCGGCCATCCTGCACCTTGCCCGGCAAGGGATTACGGCGTTCCCAGCCAAACCGTTGAGCCCCCTCACGCATGCAAGATACCAGTTGTCGAACCGAAAAAGGCTTTCCGGTTTCGGGATCGACGGTCGGCTCATTACGGATGCGCAGTTCGATAGGATCTAGGCCCAGCTTCTCGGCCAATTCATCCATCGCGCATTCCAGGCTAAGCATGCCTGTTGCCTCTCCGGGCGCACGCATCGGCCCAGCACCCGGCAGGTCCATCCTCACCAGCCTGTGGCCTGTCAGCCGATTGGGTGAGGCGTAGAGGCTACGGGAGAAATTCGCCGCATGTTCCGTAAAGGGAACATTGCGGGCGCAGTGGGTGATGGCCTCAATCGAGAAGGCGTTCAGACGACCGTCAGCCTCGGCACCCAGACGCACCCGCATTTGCACGGCTGGCCTGTGGATCGTGGCCTGGAACATCTGCTGGCGGGTATAGGCGACCTTAACGGGCTGATTGAGTTCCCGAGCGGCCAGGGCCGCCAAGGTCAGGTCATCATAAGACTGTCCCTTGCCGCCGAAGCCGCCGCCAATATAGCGGGTGATCAGGTGAACCTTGTCTGACGGAATGGCCAGGGTTTCTGCAAGAGCGTGCTGTCCGCCCTTAACCATTTGAATGGAGGTATGGACCGTAACCTTATCCCCGTCCCACCAAGCCGTGGTGGCGCAAGGCTCCATCTGGGTATGGTTTGCGATGGGGCTGAAATAGGTTTCATCCAACTTGACGGATGATTCCCGATACCCGGTGCTGAAATCGCCGATCTCTGTGTCGTCCTCGCCCGGGGGCATTTCTGCCTGGTCTAGGCTTGCCAGAAAATCGACGGTGGCCGGCTGAGCGTCATAGGTGACATTGATCAGAGCGGCGGCAGCTTTGGCATTTTCCAAAGTGTCGGCCGCGACAAAGGCAATGGTCTGGCCGTAAAACTCTACGGCGTCGGATCCCATGGTCGGGTTTGAAGCCCGTTGCGAGCGCGGATTGGCTCTCTCCCCTCGGGCCGCTTGTTTTGGCACATTCTCCGATGTCCAGACCAGCTTGACGCCCGGCGAGGCCAAGGCCGCAGACGTGTCGATCCCAAGGATTCGACCCCGGGCAATCGTGGCGCTGACGGCTTGACCATAGACAGGGGTCGAAGGTGGCTCAACCTCATAGGCATAAGGGGCTGTACCCGTCACCTTGAGGCGCCCCTCGTAACGGTCGACACTCTTGCCGATAATGCCCGAGCGGTTTTCAGAAACCGGGTTCGGTACTGCCCAATCCTTTACCGAGCTCATGCGCGCCTCCCAGCCAGGGTCTCACCCAGAGCCGCGGCGGTTAGCCGGCCGATCAAGGTGATCTTGAAACTATTGGCCCCCCGGGGTTCAGCGGTCGCCAATTCGGCACCGACCGCTTCGGGGATCTCTATGCCAGCTACCAGGGCGGCTTCGGTCTTTTCAGCACGCCAGGGCTTCAGCGCGACACCGCCCCAGGCGACACGACCTCCCACCGCAGCGACACTCACCAGAGCACCCGCATAGGACGCCCGGTCCCGCACCTTGCGATAGATTTGTCCGCCAGGAGGCGCAGGTGGAATGATCACAGAGGTGATCAGTTCCCCAGACTTAAGCTCTGTTTCAATCTCTGGCGTGTCCCCAGGTAGGCGGTGCATATCGGCAACCGCCAGGGATCGAGTCGCACCCTCTGCGGTCAAGGTTTCAATCCTTGCATCCAAAGCGGCCAGGGCAACAGCCATGTCCGATGGGTTCGTGGCAATGCAGGCATCGCTGGTCCCGAAGATGGCGCTATTACGATTCAAGCCGCCTAAGGCCGCACACCCGGAACCGGGTAGACGCTTATTGCAGGGTTTTGCGGTGTCGTAGAAATAGGCGCAGCGGGTACGCTGCATAAGATTGCCGCCGGTGGTCGCCTTATTGCGCAGTTGCGCTGACCCTCCCGAGACGATGGCCTGAGCCAAAACTGGATAGAGGCTACGAACCCTGGCATCGGACGCCACCTGCGTATTGGTGGTCATGGCACCGATCCGCAGGCCGCCGTCGCGGGTATTCTCAATGGCGGCCAGGGGCAGCCGACCAATGTCCACAAGGTGGGGGGGGTGCTCAATTTCTGACTTCATCAGGTCCAGAAGATTTGTGCCGCCGGCCAGAAATTTCGCGGCCGGATTGGCCCTCATGGCCTTGATTGCCGAGGCGATGTCCTTGGGACGCTCGTAGGTGAAGGGTTTCATACCACGTCTCCTGCCACGCTGCGGATAGCTGCCAGAATTTGCGGATAGGCCGAGCAACGGCAGATATTCCCGCTCATGCGTTCGCGGATTTCCTCGTCGGTGAGAGATATGCGGCCGACGAGGTCATGGGTCGCCTGACTGGGCTGACCCTCAGCGACCTCTTTGAGCATGGCCACGGCAGAGCAAATCTGGCCAGGGGTGCAATAGCCGCATTGCAAAGCATCCTGTGTCAAGAAGGCCTGCTGCATAGGATGCAGAACGTCTCCTGACGCCAGCCCCTCAATCGTCACCACCTCGTCACCATCATGCATGGCAACCAGGGAGAGGCAGGCATTAATGCGCACGCCATTCACCAGAACCGTGCAAGCGCCGCATTGGCCGTGGTCGCAGCCCTTCTTGGTTCCCTTGAGATTCAAGGTTTCGCGAAGCGCGTCTAAAAGTGTGGTCCGGGTGTCGTGGTCGAGGGCTTGGCCCTTGCCATTGACGGTCAAATTCGTATGCACTCACGCCTCCCAAGCGCGACCGTTGGAATGAACGGCAAGCGGGTCAAACTATAGATCAGCGCTCACCAGGAGCCAACGCTTTCACCGATAAGGCGTGTAGCGTGCTCGCAAGTTCGTCTGAGAGTATCCGATAGACGATGCGTTGGCGGGCAACCTTCGAAAGCCCCTCGAAGGCCGCAGCCTCAATCACCAGGTTGAAATGAGTTTCGCCCCCTGGCTGAGCGCCAGCATGCCCAGCGTGCCGCGACGAATCATCGACCACCTCAAGGTAGGTCGGGGCCAGGGCCTCGGTGAGTTTCAAACGGATAGTTTGGTTCATAGCGCCCATTGGACAAATCTTCAATTCTTGAAAGGCTCTTTTACGGCTTCATAATCAGGCTATGGCCGGTGGTTTTCAATACAAGCCGAAGTTCGTCGATATCCGGGTCCGTCCGCCTTCACCAGAGGAAGCGGCGCAGAGCGATGACGTCTATGCTTTGAAGCCCGGCGAAAAAGTTTGCGACCATGTAGAGTGTCGGTTGGCGGGCAGTGCCAAGGCTCCCAAATCCCGCGACCTGCCCAATGATCACTACTGGTTCTGCCAAGCCCACGCTGCGGAATATAACCGAAATTGGAACTTCTTCGCTGGCATGAGCGAGGGCGAAATTCGCGCACGTCAGGCTCAAAGTGCAGCTGGGGATCGACCTACCTGGGAATTTAAGGCCGGACGGTTTTCACGAGAAGCCGCGGCAGCAGACTCCGGTTTCCGCAAGGGACAGGGCTATCGCGACCCCTTCAACCTGTTCGGAAGCGGTCTGGGCCCGAATCGCCCAGCAGCAGCGCCCGAGACTCGAAAGTTGGGCAAATTAGAGCGAAATGCCCTGGCGGACCTCGACCTCGATGACACGGCTGACACGCCGAAAATCAGGGCACGGTATATTGAACTCGTAAAACGCTGCCATCCCGACTCAAATGGCGGCGATAGGTCAGCAGAACACAAGCTGCACAGGGTGATTAAGGCCTATCAGATCCTGCGCAAGGCGAGGATGGCCTAGCTGCACGGATGGAAGTGGGGTGCCCATATCGGATTAGGGCTCCTAGACCGGAATTTCACCTGCCACCGTGGTACGATGCATGACCCGAAGGTGGCCATCATAACCGCCCTTAGCCAGATGCATGGTGCAGCGGTTGTCCCACATAAGGAGCGCGCCCTCTGTCCAGTGATGCTTGTAGATGTACTGCGGCTGGATCATGTGCGCGAAAAGGAAGGTGAGAAGGGCTTGGCTTTCCTTCTCGGTCATACCCTCAATCCCCACGGTATAGACGGGGCTGATATAGAGCGCCTTCCGTCCCGATAGCGGATGGGTACGGACCAGGGGATGGCTGAGCTGGGTGTCGGCCTCTTCAGAGACCAAGATCTTCATGGTCCGCGCTTCGGTCTCGCGGGCGAAAATCCCCTGAACCCCATAGGCGCGTCCAGCAGAATGCACGGCCTTTAGCGGGGCCAGGAGGCGTTGCAGGGTTTCAGACAGATCATCATAGGCGCGACGGCCATCGGCGAAAAAGGTTTCGCCGCCAACCGGAGGCGTCACTTCTGAGCGCAACAAGGTCGCCGCGGGGGGGGCTTCCTGGAAGCTCCAGTCAGAATGCCAGCCAGCACCAAAATTGGTCGCTTTCTCATTGGGCTCTCTGCGCAGTTCCAGGACATTGGGACGACCGGGCATAGACTGAATAAAGGGATCTCTGCCAAATGGGCCTATGGCGAGCGTAAAGGCCTCAAGCTGATCTAAGGTCAAAGGCTGATCCCGAAAACTGAGCACGGCGTGGTCGGCCCAGGCGCGAAGAATTCCTGCGCGGGCACTCTCGGAGAGGGGTTTGGCAAGGTCGATGCCAGAAATCTCGGCACCGAAGCCATTTTCATGCGGAATGACCTGGACCGCGCCCTGCAGATTCGTGCTCGTCGCCATGGCAATGGGCCTCCCCAGCCCGATAAGTTGTCGTTTCCCGACCCCAGGTCATTAAACACCCGTTTGCATCGGGCTGAGAACCTTGTAATCCAACCTCGCCATGACTTCATTAGCCGATACTCAAGACGATAATCTCATCAGCCTTGTCCCCGACAAGAAGGTTTCCCTGCGCGAAACCTTCGGTGTCGATGACGACATGATGGTCCCAGCCTTCTCGACCCGGGATAGCCACGTCCCCGACATCGACCCGGCCTATAAGTTCGACGGAGAGACGACCCGGGCAATTTGCGCCGGATTCGCTTTCGACCGAAGGGTCATGGTCCAGGGCTATCACGGTACGGGCAAGTCGACCCACATTGAGCAGGTCGCAGCCCGCCTGAATTGGCCCCTCATCCGTGTGAACCTGGACAGCCATGTGTCGCGGATTGATCTGGTCGGCAAGGACGCCATCGTCCTGAAGGACGGCAAGCAGATCACCGAGTTCCGCGAAGGCATACTGCCCTGGACCATCCAGCGGCCGATCGCCCTGGTGTTCGATGAATACGACGCCGGTCGCCCTGACGTCATGTTCGTGATTCAGCGGGTTCTGGAAGCCCAGGGCAAATTGACCCTGCTGGACCAGAACCGGGTCATAAAGCCGAACCCCTTTTTCAGACTTTTCTCCACAACAAATACCATCGGTTTGGGCGACACGACCGGGCTTTATCACGGCACTCAACAAATCAATCAGGGCCAGATGGACCGTTGGTCGATCGTGACCACCCTCAACTACCTTGCCCACGATGTTGAAGCCGACATCGTCCTGTCCAAGTCTCCGCATTACGACAATGCCGAAGGTAAACGAACCATCGCAGCCATGGTTCGGGTCGCAGATATGACGCGTAACGCCTTTATGAATGGGGATATCTCCACGGTCATGAGCCCGCGGACCGTGATTACATGGGCGCAGAACGCTGAAATTTTCGGTGGCGACCTTGCCCTGTCCTTCCGGATGACCTTCCTGAACAAGTGCGACGAGCTTGAGCGCGGCGCTGTTGCGGAGTTCTTCCAGCGGGCCTTTGGTCAGGATCTCCCGGAAAGCACGGCACGCCTTCGGGTTTCCTGAGGCTTCATTGCCCAGTCGCGACAAAGACCCTGGTCAAACTAGGGTCTGCACAGCTGGCCGTTCTGCCTGCCTCAGAGTCTTTGGGCGGTTTACGGTTTTGAGATAGGTGTGCCCTATTCTGCCTCCAGAAGCATTCTGGACGGGCATGTCAGCGAACAAACACTATCGGCAAAAGGCAGTGCGGCGCATCGTGATGCTGGGCATGATCGTGCTTGGTCTCATCCTAGCCGGTGGCGTGAGCTTATTTGCTTACCTAACCCTCAAGGCAGATCAGGCCGAATTGGCTCAGGAACGTCAATTTGTGTCGCGCCACATCGACCGATTGTCGAGCCAGTTGACCCGAGAGGTGGAAACCTTCGGGGCTTGGGATGAGGCGTACAAGGCCTTGGCCGGCCGGCCAGATCTTGCCTGGGCAGACCTCAACGTCGGGCACTATTTCCTCCACAATCTGAAGCAGGACATGGCCGTCGTCCTGGATTCAAATAACAAGCCAATCAAGTATTGGACGGCCTCCAACGCGGAGCTGACGGACGCAAAATTGGGGTGGCGGATCGCAGACGTACAGCCCCTTGTGACGCAGATTCGTGCCCAAGAAGCTGTCAATAACAGCGTTCCCTTTCTGGCTGAGCAATTTGGAATTGATGCTGTCCTTTCCAGATCCGGTTTCGTAACCTCTGGTGGACAAACCTATATGGTTGCCGCGGCAACGGTTGTTCCAGAAACAGATAAGGTGGCCCGCCGCGCGGGCAAGGCCCCCATCACCTTGGTCTTTAAGAAGCTGAATTCCGAAACTGTGGCAGACCTTGCCGGTGAGTCCGGCATTCACGCACTCCATCTGGTCGTCGCCAAGGGACGGGCAGAGCCCGCGGAAGTCCCATTGGTAGATATCAATGGCTATGTCGCCAGAAGCGTGGCCTGGACGCCCATACGGCCGGGTCTGATGGCCTTTAAGGCTGCTGCCCCCGCGATCATTCTCGGTCTGATCATACTGTCCCTCGCCGCCGTAACCTTGGCCCTTCGCATTCACGGTATCTTCCGGGACCTGGCAGCGGGTGAAGATGCCCTTGAGCGCACTTTGGAAGCCTTGGTTCGCGCGAAGGATCAGGCGGACTCAGCTAACATCGCCAAATCGCAATTCCTGGCGAATATGAGTCATGAAATTCGTACGCCCCTGAATGGTATTCTCGGCATGGCTCAGGTCATGGCCCGTCGCGAACTCACCCCGGACCAAGCCGAGCGACTAACCATCATCAGGGATTCTGGTCTGAGTCTGATGACTGTTCTCAATGACGTTTTAGACTTTTCGAAAATTGAGGCCGGACGACTGGACATCGACAATCATGAGTTCGATTTGGTCGATGCGATGGAAGTCGCCTGTTCGACCTTTAGCCCCCTGGCTAGCCAGAAGGGCATTGCCCTCAAGCTTGAGGTTGAACGGGATGCCAGGGGAATCTGGCTAGGCGACGGTGCACGCATCCGTCAGGTCATCGCAAATCTAGTCTCAAACGCGGTGAAATTCACCAAAGCCGGCGAGATTGTCGTCCGGGTTGAAGCCTCAGGGCTAGGTCTGAAATTTTCGGTTCGCGATACGGGTATGGGGATTCCTAAAGAGCGGATTAGCGACCTTTTCCAGAAGTTCAGCCAGGTAGATGCCTCAACAACCCGGCGGTTCGGCGGGACTGGCCTTGGTCTGGCGATTTCAAGGGAATTGGTCACCTTGATGGGGGGCAGGATGACCCTGGAGAGCGAGCTCGGCCTTGGATCAACCTTTACTGTCGAACTTCCACTCCAGCTCTGCTCAAAATCACCTGCGGATCACTTGGAAGCTCCGGCACTGGATCTAGGTCTAAATAGCAGTCCCATTCGGATCCTGGCGGCCGAAGACAATGAAGCCAACCAGCTCATCCTAAGCGCCCTGTTTGAGCCGATGAACGTGGTGCTGACCTTGGTTGGAAACGGCCTTGAGGCTGTGGAAGCCTTGCAAGGGGAGATATTTGATGTTGTCCTGATGGACATTCAGATGCCTGAAATGAATGGCGTCGAAGCGACTTCGAAAATTCGGGCCTGGGAGGCCAAAGTCGGGCGGTCGCCCACCCCAATTCTAGCCCTTTCGGCCAATGTGATGAGCCATCACACCCTGGAATATACCAAGGTCGGTATGAATGGCACCGTCGCAAAACCTATCGAGGTCGGCAAAATGCTAGCGGCCATTTCCGCTGTCATTGAGGGTGGTGAGTCCACCGACCGACAATCAGCCGCTGCCTAGACGAGGCGCGCGTCAGAACAAGCCGCTCGCATATGCGCAAATAACCGCGCGCCGCGCTTTGCCAAGGTCAAAGCTCGGGCTATGAGGGATCACCATGTCGAAGAACCCTGAAAGCCCGATCGAGCCCTTTAAGCGCGCCCTGGCCAATGCCACGCGATCCCTGGCGGAAAGCCCGGACCTGGAAATCGTCTATTCGGGCGAGGGCCCGCTCCTGCAAGGCAATAGGGCGATCCTGCCCCATCCGCCGCGGGATCTGACGCCCGCAGATGCCGCCCGTATTCGCGGTCTGGCCGATCAGATGGCGCTCCGGGTCGCAAATCATGACCCCGCCATTCACGCACGGACGCGGCCTGGGTCCGCGGCCGGTCAGCCGGTCTACGACGCCCTAGAACAAACCCGCATTGAGGCGCTAGGGGCAAACGCGCTTGGCGGTGTGCGTGAAAACCTTAGGGCCGTTCATGATGCGGCCTGGGCTAAGAAGGTGTTCAACCCGATCGAGGCGCAGAGCAATCCGCCTATCGCTGAGATCGTGTCTCTGATTGTTCGAGAACGCCTGACCGGGGTCGAGCCTCCGCTACAGGCAAAACCTCTGGTCGACCTTTTTCGCGCCGACATCGAAGCCCGGGCTGGGTCTGACATTGATAAGCTGATCGACGCTTTGGATGACCAAAAGGCCTTCGCCAAGGTGGCAAGGACCATTCTTCGCGATCTGTCTCTGGGCGATGATCTTTCCGACGCTCCCGATCAGGCCGATCAGGATGAAGAGGACGGCGAAGAGGGTGAGGCCGAAGCCTCCGAAGATGGAGACGACGGCGACGGAGAAGGCCAGTCACCGCAACAAACCGCCATGGATGACAGCGAAGCGACCCACCGGGAAAGTGAGGAAGCCGACAGCGAAATGATGTCCTCTGAAGAGGACCCGAATGCCGAGGATTCAGACGACCCACCGGACATGGGGGAAGGCGATCAGCCAGCGCGGCCCGACCTCAAGGGCGATGCAAAGCCGATTATCTACAAGGTCTTCACCACCGCCCACGATGAGGTGGTGTCAGCAGAAGAACTTTGCGAACCCGAGGAACTGACCCGATTGCGAGCCTATCTGGACCAGCAATTGGCCAGCCTCTCCAGCGTCGTCTCCCGCCTGGCCAACAAGCTTCAGCGCAAGCTGATGGCCCAGCAGAACCGCACTTGGACCTTTGACCTCGAAGAAGGAATTCTTGACGTCGCAAGGCTCACCCGGGTGATTGTCGACCCCACAGCCTCCCTTGCCTTCAAGGAAGAGGACGACACCGAGTTCCGGGACACGGTTGTCACCATTCTGATCGACAATTCAGGCTCCATGCGCGGTCGGCCGATCATGGTCGCGGCGATCTGCGCCGATATTCTGGCGCGGACCTTGGAGCGCTGCGGCGTCAAGACCGAAATCCTCGGCTTCACCACCCGGGCCTGGAAGGGAGGGTCAAGCCGCGAAGACTGGCTGAAGGCTGGCAAGCCAGCCCAGCCAGGCCGTCTGAACGACCTACGCCACATCATCTACAAGTCCGCCGATGCGCCTTGGCGTCGGGCACGGCGCAATCTCGGGCTGATGATGCGCGAGGGGCTGCTTAAGGAAAATATCGACGGTGAGGCCCTGATGTGGGCCCACCAGAGGATGATCGGTCGATCGGAAAGTCGACGGATTCTTATGGTCATTTCGGACGGCGCGCCTGTGGATGACTCCACCCTGTCGGTGAATTCAGGACACTATCTTGAGCGACACCTAAGGGAGGTGATCTCCGAGATCGAAAACAAGAGCCCCGTGCAACTGATTGCGATCGGCATCGGCCACGATGTGACCCGCTATTATCGGCGGGCCGTCACCATTGTCGATGTCGAGCAATTGGCGGGGGCTATTGTCGACCAACTGGCCGAGCTGTTTGATGAAGAACCCCGGCGCGTCACCAAGAAGATGGCGAGCCTACTTCAACCGCCTCCCACCACTCAGGGACCGCAAGGCCCGGTGCGGCGCTCGACGTTCAAAGAAGTTCGCAAGGCGGTGGCGTGAAGCCCTGGGCCCTGGCCTTTTGCCTATTGGCTGTCGGGGCTTGCGCCCAACCTGTCGCCCTGCCTGTGGGGCCGATGGCGGCTGGTGCTTCAATTGCCCTGTCAGCGGACCCCATTCCGCTCAACCCTGATGACTTGAGCCTCTCTCGGGTAGGAAACTTCACCTATTCAGGCGGTCTGAATATCACCTCAAAGGTCACCTCACAGCTTCACGGACTGTCTGATCTGCGGGTTCTGCCCAGTGGGGCGCTCTACGCGGAAACCGATGAGGGCAGGTTCTTTTCAGCGCGGCTGGGTCTGGATTCAAAGGGACGGCTGGTTGGCCTGAAGGACGGCGAGCTCACTGCCCTTATTGGCGTAGATGGCAAGCCCTTGCCATCTAAGCAGGAGTCCGATGCCGAGGGCTTGGCCATTCTCGAGAATGGCGACCGCCTGATCAGCTTCGAAAGACACCACCGCATTCTGCTCTACCCTGCCCAGGGTGGCAGCCCGCATGAAGTTCCATCCCCTCAGGCCAACTTCCCCAATAATGGGGGCATGGAGGGCCTTGCCGCCAATCCAGCCAAGGGGCCAGACGCCTATATGGTGGGCGGCGAAGTCTCGGGCGGAATCTGGAACTGCACCCTATCCAAGGGGTGCGAAACGGCTCGGATAATTCGCAAGCCCGATGACTTTAAGCTGGTGGCCCTGGCACCCCTACCGGGCACCCGCCTCGCCTATCTGCTGCGGGCTTGGGACCCCATTCGGGGTAGCCGGATTTCCTTGGTCATTGCCACTGAAGACGGCGGAGTCATTGACCAACTCGACCTGCAACCGCCGCTGACAGTCGACAATTTCGAAGGCCTCGCCGCTCTGCCTGGTAAGGATGGTGTGGTACGCTTCTATCTGATTTCAGACGATAATTTTGAACCATCGCAACGCACCCTGCTGTTGGCTTTTGATTGGAAGCCATCGCCTGCAGGGCCCAAGGCGGCCCCATAAGGATAGACCCGTGAGCCGAACAGACGTTTCCATTGAGACCCGCGACGGCTCTGCCCGCGCCTTTACCTTCACGCCCTCCAGTGGCGAAGGGCCCTGGCCAGCGGTGATTTTCTACATGGACGCCCCGGCCATTCGACCGGCCCTGTTTGAGATGAGCCAGAGACTGGCGGACGCTGGTTATTTCGTCCTCCTGCCGGACATGTTTTGGCGGGCGGGGCCCTATGAGCCCATCGACATAAAATCCATCAAGTCCGACGAAGAGCGGCGGGCAATCTTTGGGAAGTTCTTCGCCACGACCAGCCCTGAAAAGGGCATGTCCGATACAGCGGCCTTCCTCGAATTTCTCAGCGCCCAGCCGCAAGTCAAGGGCAGCAAGGTCGGTGCGACAGGGTATTGCATGGGCGGATCAGCGGTGATCCGGGCGGCTGGAAATTTCCCAGACCGCATCGCCGCCATCGGTGCGTTTCATGGGGGCGGTCTGGCGACAGACGCTGAAGACAGCCCTCACCTGCTGGCCCCGAAGATCAAGGCCAAGGTCCTGGTAGCCGGCGCTGACTTCGACAAGGGCTTTGACGACGCCCAATGCGACCGGTTGGACGCGGCATTCAAAGAGGCAGGCGTGGTTGCAGAGGTGACCATCTATCGCGGTGCCAAGCATGGCTACGCCCCGCCAGACATGCCAGTCTATGATAAGGACGCCTCAGAGCGTCACTGGCGTGAACTCCTGGCCCTATTTTCCGAGACCTTGCACTAAGCAATCTGCCAAGCCGCCACGGCACCTGGCGCGAGATCGCGACCGCCCAAGAGGAACTGGACACCCTCAGGTGCTGGTGCAGATCGCATTTCGGGCGCGAAGTTGATGGCAAACCGCACCCCATCACGATCGCGGGTCCGTACGCCCTCCGGCATGAGGTTGACGGTCAGGCCCGCCTGCCTGGCTAGGCGGGCCACCACCTGATCCATCAGCTCTGGCCCAGGCCATGTGGCGAGATAGTGCCAACGCCCATCAGCCACCCAGGCGGGCTTGCCATCCTCAAAGGTCGCAAGGGCTGGAAGGTCGGTTTCCAAGTCATCGCGCCAAAGTTTTGCGTCAAAGGCCTGACCATCCAGGACGACCTTGGGGTCCGCCCCCGGACGCAGGCTCTCCACCCTCACCACCTTGGCAGAAAGATGGGTCTGGAGCGGTCCAGGACCAAGGTCTGCAGGAATATGTCCGTCTTTCGTTCGGGAGCCCGTCCTGGGCCCACAGACAATGACGGCCCCTGAGGCATCTAGGCGAGCAAGGTCTTCCTCTGACAGCACAGGCAAGGTCGGCGCTAGGATCAGGTCATAGCCAGACATGTCCCCGTCTGGGGCGAGCATGTCCACGTCCAGCCCCGCCCGTCGCAAGGCGCTATAAGTCTCAAAAGCCAGGAAGAGAGATCGAAACCCCCGGGCGTGAGGCTGGATCTTGGTCAACCAGTCGGCCTCATAGGAAAACACCAGAGCGACCCGTGAACGACCGCAAAGGCCGAGGTCTGGGAAGGTCTTGAGCTCCTCTGCCACCTGCCGGGCTTCAGACCCACCCCGGTCGAGCACATTATCAGGTCGGTTTAGGCCGGCATGCATCTGCTCCTGGGCGAAGGGTGCCTGCCGCCAGCGGAAATAGGACACCAACTCTGCGCCATGGGCGAAGGCTTCCCAGGTCCAGGCGCGAACCATGCCGGGGATGGGAGCCGGATTATAGGTCGCCCAGTTCACTGGACCAGGCTGCTGCTCCATCACCCACCAGCGCCCACGGCCGCAGGCGCGATAGAGATCGTGGTGAAAGCCGGAAATGTCGGGATGGCCCTGTCGCAGATAGCGCAGCTTGTCCTCGTTGGATCCGCCGAACATCTCCAAAAAGCCCAGGGGATAGGAGTCCCAGGTCGCCACATCCAGGTCGCGACCTACGTGAAAATGGTCGAACTCGGTGTAGAAGCCCATGAAATTATGGACAATATCCCGACCTGGCGACAGACGGCGAAGAATGTCCACCTGTAAGCGATTGAAGCTGACCACCTCATCAGAGGCGAAACGGTTATAATCCAGCCGATGGCTGGGATTGGCCTCGGTCACCGTCAGGTTCGGGGGCTCAACCTCTTCAAAGCTGCGATAAGCCTGGGACCAGAAGACAGCCCCCCAGGCGCGATTGAGAGCCTCGACCGACTGATAACGCGCGCCGAGCCAGGTCCGGAACCGCCCGGCGGCATTGGCAGAATAGCTGAGGGTCGTATCGTGACAGCCAAACTCATTGTCAGTCTGCCAGGCGACAAGAGCAGGGTGACGGCCATAGCGCTCAGCCATCGCCGTAACGATCCGCGCGCATTCAACGCGATAGGCCTCACTGGAAAAGCAGTAGTGACGGCGGGATCCATAGCCTCGAACCCGGCCATCCTCCCCCACAGCCAGCATATCTGGGTGAGCATCCACCAACCATTTGGGGGGAGTCGCCGTCGGCGTACCAAGGACGATCTTCAAGCCTGCGGCAGCCAGGGTATCAATAGCCAAGTCTAGCCAAGCCCAGTCATAGTGCCCTGGATCTGGCTCCATCAGGGCCCAGGCAAACTCGCCGATCCGCACATGGGAAATCCCAAGGGCCGCCATGCGCGCAGCGTCGTCGGCCCACATGTCCTGAGGCCACTGTTCGGGATAATAGCAAACACCGAGACGCATGAGAGGAACTCCGCGGGTAAGATCGAACAATCGCCGCAAATAACGGGCTGTCTCTTGCGAGTCGCGGCAGATTAAAGGAAGGCCTGAAAATAGGCCCTTGGGCAATCGGTGGAGCCAGGCTTTGACACATGTGCGCTGCGTCGCCCAGGGCGAGGATGAGCTGGGGGAAGGCCCCTCATGGTCTGCCGCAGAGGGGCGGATCTATTGGTTTGACATTCAGGGTAAGCGCCTCAATTGGCTTGCGCCCGCAGACGGCGCGCGTGGCGGCTATGACCTCCCTGTCAGAGGCAG
This sequence comes from uncultured Alphaproteobacteria bacterium, assembly GCA_903892305.1. Taxonomy (GTDB): domain Bacteria; phylum Pseudomonadota; class Alphaproteobacteria; order Caulobacterales; family Caulobacteraceae; genus Phenylobacterium. The sequence continues at coordinate 13,111 of CAITHQ010000311.1, read as the reverse complement.
CGTAGCGACGCCCTGCGCGCAAGGCGGTCTGATCCTGGTCACTGAAGCAGGCCTGGGCCGGTTCGACCCGCAAACCGGAAAGCTAACAATTGAAGCCCCCATGGACCTTGGTCCCGGTTTCAGGACCAATGACGGCAAGATCGATGTCGCCGGCAGACTCTGGTGGAGCAGCATGGATGACAATGGCGGCAAACAACTGGGGAAGCTGTTTCGTACCGATCCAGATGGCATCACCCATGTAATCCTAGATGACGTTCATATCGCCAATACGGTTTCCTGCAGTCCGAAGGGCGAGGCCTATTACTTCGCAGACTCGGTAAAGCGAACCCTTTGGCGGTTCCCCATGTCAGCGGTGGGCGACCTTGGATCACGTACAGTTTTCGCCAGCACAGAGGGCGAGGCTGGCGCGCCGGATGGCTCAGCGGTTGATGCAGAGGGCTATGTCTGGAATGCGCAATGGGGTGCCTGGCGGATTGTTCGATATGCGCCGGATGGTCGGATAGACCAGATCATTCCCATGCCCATTGGCCAGCCAAGCAGCTGCGCCTTTGGCGGACCTCATCTCGAAACCCTCTATGTCACCTCTGCCCGGGAGAACCTGAGCCCCGCCGAGCTTGAGACCCAGCCCTTGGCTGGCAGTCTATTCGCCTTCGAACCCGGCGTTCGTGGCTTGGCCCTGCCCGCCTTTTCCGGGAAACTCAGCCCATGAGCGCCATCTATCCCAGCCTCAAAGGCAAAATCGTCTTCGTCACCGGCGGTGCCACGGGCATTGGCGCGGCCTTAGTCCAGAGCTTTCATGCCCAGGGTGCCAGGGTTGGATTTCTCGACCGCGACGCCAGGGGTGGCGCAAGCCTAAGCGCAGAACTGGCGGGCAGTTGGTTTGCGGCTTGCGACGTCACGGATACTGAGTCCTTACAGGCGGTTCTCGCCGCCGCTGCGCGGGAGCTCGGCCCCATTCAGGTGCTGATCAATAATGTCGCAGACGACACACGGCACACTGCCAGTGAGGCGACCGCAGAGCTCTGGCGGCGGCAGTTAGCGGTCAATCTTGATCCGACATTCTTCGCCGCCCAGGCGGTACACGGCGGCATGAAGGCGGCGGGTGGCGGGGTTATCCTCAATCTCAGCTCGATCAACGCCCTGCTCGGCCCCGCAGGCATGCCGGCCTATGTGGCGGCCAAGGGCGCCGTAAATGCCCTGACCAAGGCCCTAGCCCGGGAGTGGGGGGCAGACAATATCCGGGTCAATGCCATTTCGCCGGGCTGGGTGGTCACCGAGCGGCAGCTAGCCCTATGGCTGACCCCAGAAGCGGAGGCCGATTGGATGAAGCAGGTCGCCCTGCAAAAGCGGATTCAGCCCCAGGACGTCGCCGCCCTAGCCCTGTTCCTGGCCTCCGACGAGGCGGCCATGATAACCGGCCAGAACCACGTGATTGACGGCGGGCGGACCTGATGACTGCCGCCCTGCTGGCCTGTGACTGGGGTTCGACAAACCTAAGGGCGTGGGCCTTTGACGCCGATGGCCACGAAGTGGCGCGCCGGGATTTCGACCTCGGGGTCAATCGCCTGGCCCCGGGTGAAGCTGGTCAGAGATTCTTGGGTGAGGTGCGCCCGGCATTGAAGGCGGACACTCTCCCTGCCCTGCTCTGCGGCAGTATTGGCTCAAACATCGGCTGGACGGCGGTTCCCTATGTGGACTGCCCGGCAGACCTCCCCGCCGTAGCCGCCGGGTTTGCTTCGCCGGTCGAGAATGTCTGGATCGCTCCGGGTCTTCGCTGTGAGGGGCTCAGCCCGGCTGGTGACGTCCTACGCGGCGAGGAAACCCAGGCCTTCGGTTGGATTGCCGGAGCACCAGAGCGCGCAGTCGGCCGATGGCTGGTGTGTCAGCCTGGCACCCACGCCAAGTGGTTAGTGATCGAAGATGGCCGCATTGTCCGGTTCCTCAGCGCCTTTACTGGTGAACTCTTCGCCGTCCTCTCCGCCCACAGCATACTAAGGAGCGACGGCAAGGTTCATGACGAGGCGGCCTTCTTGGACGGATTAGAGGCCGCAGCAGAGGGCGATGGCCTGTTAAACAGGATTTATTCCGCCCGCTCTCGGGTGGCGGGTCGGGGCGCAGATCAGGGCTCTACCGGATCCTATCTTTCCGGGCTCTTGATCGGTGCCGAAGTTGCCGCCACACCGCGGCTGCTTGGCATGGAAGGCGAGCGCGTCGTTTTGCTAAGGGTGCCAGCCCTTTGTGCGCGATACGAAACCGCCCTAGCCCGGCGTAAGGTCTCTACCTGCCTTGCGGATGGAGATGAGGCGGTAAAGACTGGCCTCCTGGCCCTGGCCAAGATGAGAGGTCTGATATGACGCTTGATGAAGCCCTGGCCCAATGTCCGGTGATCGCCATACTGCGCGGCGTGCGTCCCGATGAAGTTTTGGACCACGCCCAGATCCTTTTCGACGCCGGCCTTCGCGCGATTGAAGTGCCACTGAACTCGCCCGAACCCCTGGTCAGTATTGGCATGCTGGCCAAGGCCTTTGGCGAGACCTGTGTCTGCGGTGCGGGCACTGTCCTGACACCGGCCGAAGTGAAGTCGGTCGCTGATGTTGGCGGAAAGCTGATTGTTTCTCCGAATACGGATGAAAAGGTGATTTATGAAACGCTAAGGCTTGGCCTGTGGTCTGCCCCAGGGGTCGGAACCGCTACAGAGGCCTTCACCGCCGTCCATGCCGGGGCCAAGCATCTGAAGCTCTTTCCAGCGGCGAGTTACGGACCCAATCATATCAAGCAATTAAAAGCCGTCTTGCCAGCCCATGTCATGGTTCTGGCAGTCGGCGGCGTTGGCCCGGCAGATATGGAAACCTGGTGGCAATCTGGTGCGCGGGGTTTTGGGCTCGGTTCGGAAATTTATAAAGTCGGGCAATCGCTTGAGGAAACTCGGGAAAAAGCTGCGAAAGTTGTAAAAGTGATCAGCCTACTGACGCATTGACGCCTGCTTGGACCTTGCGAGTTTTTCCATTCCGCCCGTTAAGAGCTGAACGCACATCTGGGTTCCATCTTCGACCGTCACAGACCCAGAGGCTACGAGCCGCCCCATGGCACCTGTGAGAGTCATCAGACTGTCCACCGCCGTAATGGCAGTTACAAGGTCAAGGCCGTATTCTCGCCGGACCGCCCGCACAAAATAGCGGATGGTGCGGTCTCTTTCCGTCCGTAGGGTGTCGAGCATCAATCGCGACACCGAGGGATCAGCGAGTAGGGGAAGTATCACAGCCCCGCGGTCATGGGTCTGTTCGAGGTAGAGACGGGTCGTCCCCTCGATCAGGGCCTCGAAGCTGTCCACCCTAAGGGCTTCGGCCATGCCCCGTTCGCGCAACTGCGCCTGCTCTTTTTGCAGGAGGGCGGCCAAGAGTGCGTCTCGACTTGGGAAATAGTTATAGACGAGGCCCTTACTGATCCCGGCATCCTTGGCCAGCCGCTCCATGGTCACAGCAGACAGACCTTCACGCTGAATCAGGTCAGCGGCCTGTTCGAGGATTTGGTCAGCCCGTGCCTGGGGAGAGAGGCGCGTCCGTTTCTGTGTGCCGGTCACGACCAAAGGGGAGACGAGCCTTTCAAAAGCCGGGTCAAGAGCAGCATTCGAGCGACAGGCGGACCGCCAGATGCCGGTCGGAGTGAGCTTTCAAACCAAGCCGCTTCCGTCTTAGGGGACTCGGTAAGAGCCAAGACCTCACCATCGGCCAAATAGTCATAATCCACCAAAACCGGGCCATTGAGGAACTGCAACTCTATCGCCCCGAACATACCCACATAGGGCCCATCCACCGTAAACATCGGTAGCTCAACGGCGCGCAGGGCGTCGATGGCTGCCGAAGGCGCAGCGACCAGTCCGCCCATAAGGCTGGGATCCACATAACAGGCCATGGGCTCGGTAATCTGCACGATCCGAGGAGAGGTCTTTTCGCTGTCCTGCCGGGAGGGGATGTCCCGCACGGTGTCGCCAACCTTTGTAGGCTTGAAGATTCGCAAGTCGGTAGCGGGCTTCACGGTCTTGAGACGCAGGCGCAGCTCGGACTGATCATCAGGCGGGCCGACACTGGCCGTGCCTTCATTGACCCGGACGCCTTCGGGCGTTTCCATCCAGACCTTGGCGCGCAGACCGCCTTCTGGTCGAGGTTCAGCCGGACCAACAAAGGCTTGGACCGGTTCGCCATCGGTGGTGGCATTGATGAAATAGAGGGAGAGGCTTCCCGTCCGCATCCAATCCTCCCCCAGAACCTGGATCAGCAGGGGGGGATATTGTTCGAAATGGATATTTCCAGCCACGGTGCCGCCGCGAAAGCCGAGTTCCTGAGCCCGGGCATCGTCGTGGATTGAGCCCACAGCATTTTTGGAAAAATTCGTGGGTCTGCGGATGGGTCCCACTGTCACGCCGTCGCGCACCATGACGTCGAAGGGTTCTGCCTGGCTCATGTCCGTCCTCCGTTCGCGCGCAATTGACCCTTAGCCGCGCACCTCTATTGTAAGTACCGTACAATAGTAGAGGCGGATGTCTATGGACCTCGACTTTTCCCCTGAGGATCAAGCGTTTCGCGACGACGTGCGTGCCCTGATCGCGGACGCCTTTCCCGATGGCGAGGTCTATGACGATCGTCGGACGCATAGGGATCGATGGCGGCTCGCCATGGCCTCAAAAGGTTGGGCCGTGAATAAGTGGCCCGTGGCGTTCGGCGGTCCAGGATGGTCGCCGAGCCAGAACTTCATCTGGGAGCGGGAGACAACTTCTGCAGGCTTGCCGCCTCAAATCCCCGGGATGGGGGTGGGCATGTTGGCGCCCATCCTGTTTGGCTATGGCAGCAAGGCACAGCAAGACCGTTTCCTCCCAGATATCCGCGAGGATCGAGTGGTTTGGTGTCAGGGCTATTCTGAACCTGGATCTGGTTCAGACCTCGCATCCCTCAGGACCAAGGCCGTTCGCCAAGGCGATGTCTACACTGTCGACGGGGAAAAGGTCTGGACCAGCGGCGCGCACCTGGCTGACTGGATGTTCTGTCTGACGCGGACCTCCACAGAGAGCAGACCTCAGGCAGGCATTACCTTCCTGTTGATCGATATGAAGAGCCCTGGAATTGAAGTGAAGCCGATCATTTCTATTGATGGCCGTCATGCCTTTAACCGGGTGACCTTCGACAATGTCCAGGTCCCTGTGGCCAATAGAATTGGGCTTGAGGGGGAAGGCTGGACCTATGCCAAGGGCCTTCTGACCCATGAGCGCACAGGACAGGCCTATGTCTCCATGTCCATGACCCTACTGAGCAATATCAAGCGGGCGGCCGCTGCCTTGTCTGGATCCTGCGGCGGCAGTCTGCTGGAAGATCCTGGTTTCGCCAGTCGGCTTCGTTGGGCCGAAATTGAACTGGAAGCCTTGGAAATGACCGAAATGCGCACGCTTTGGGAGGTTGCAGCGGGTACAGCGCCTGGGGCGCAATCGTCCATGCTGAAGCTCAAGGGCACAGACATTGTTCAGCGCATGACTGAGTTCTTTGTAGAGTGCGCTGGCCCTTACGGCGCACCCTGGTTGCCCGTAATCGACCACCCCCAGGACCGGCCTCAACCTGATGCGATTGGGCCAGACTGGGCGCGCCGGGAAATCGCCCGCTATTACGAAGCCCGCGCCGCAAGCATTGCCGGGGGCACAGACGAAATTCAGCGCAACATCATCGCCAAGCACGTATTGCGACTCTAGCGCAGAAAAAAGGCTGGAGCGTGGATCACACCCTCCAGCCGATTATTCCGCTAAGACCTAAGGCCTTAGAAGTCCTTGCGCAGGGTCAGGCCGTAATAGCGATCATTGTCCCGAGGAACAAAGCGCACGACACCGGCGACCGAGCCATAGCCCACGAAGGGCGAGTAGTGCTGGTTGTTGATGTTCTTGACCTGGGCGCGAGCCGACCAGCCATTCTTGGTGCCAATCAGGCCGATGCCGGCATTCCAGATGCCATAGGACTCTTGAACCGTGTCAGGGGTCTCAGACAGAGAGTACTGGGTCTTTGACTTCCAGCTGTAGTCTGTGGAGGCCTGCAGATTGAAGTCGTCATTGAAGCGGGTGGTGTATTCCGCCTCGTAGTGCGTCTTCCACTTCGGCGCGAACGGCAGGGGCTGACCATTGATATTGCAGCTCACGGGGGACCCGGTCGGGCACTTGAAGCTATCGACCTTGGCGTCGGTGCGCGCGAATGAGAAGCCTAAACGCAGGCCGTCCATAGGCCGCGCCGTGAAGTCGCCTTCAACACCCTTGGTCGACACATCACCTGCATTAATTAGGCGGGTTACGAAAGCGCCCTGCACTGTGTCGGTGAAGTTGGCCTGGTAGTTCTGGAACTTGGTATCGAAGACCGCCAATGAGCCGATCAGCTTGCCCTCAAATAAGCTGCCCTTCACGCCAGCTTCGTAAGCGTTTGACGTTTCCGGCTTCAGCGAGATTTCGTCCTGAGCCTGCATGTTGAAGAAGGCATTATAGGCCGGACCCTTATAGCCGCGCGACGCTGTCACATAGACCATCTGGTGGTCGTTAATGTCGTACTGCAAGCCCACGCGACCGCTCCAGCCGTCCTTGCTGATGGAGCCAGAACTCTGGTGGAAGGGACGAATGCCCGTAAGGGCCACGGCCGTCGTCGCCGTGCGGACGTGATAGTAGCTCAGCTCATCGCGCAACTCACGGAAGCCCACCAGGCCGCGGAGTTGTGAGGTGAAGTTGAAGTTGCCTTCGCCGTAGAGCGCATAGTTCTTGGCGACGATCCCGTAATTTGCTTGTCCGCTATCGAACAGAGTCGATGCGCCAACCAAACGACGGAGCTCACGCTTGTAGATTTCCTTGGTTTCGGCATCCATGAAGTAGAAGCCGGCCACATAGTCGAAGAAGCCGCCCTTAGGCGAGGTGACGCGGAATTCTTGAGTACGCTGAATCGAGTCGACAATGCCGTCATCGCGCACGTCCGGGAAGGCCGAGGTGAGAACTGGCAGGTTGTCGAAATCGGGAACCTGATGGTTCTTCCAGAAGCGATAACCGGTGATCGAGGTCAGGTTCAGATCGCCGAGCTTGTAGTCCAGTTGGACGAAGCCCCCTGCATTGCGATCCCGCACGAGGGTGCCAATGCTTGCAACGGCCTTCTTGTTGTCAGCACTGGCAGTGACGCCGTAGCCGGCCAGCAAGGTCGCAAGGCCCGCATTAGCGGTGACCACACCGGTCGGATAGGCGACACGGTTTGTGGAGGAAAACACACCGTTCGGAGTCGATTCCTTGCCTTGAATATAGTCAGCGCCAAAGGTGACGGTGAGGTTGTCGCTGGGGGTGGCGATGAACTTGGTGCGGGCACCCGAACGGCTATAGCCGTTGATCTTGCTGCCGCGCAGGACGTCGGTGACATTGCCGTCATAACGGGCACCCATGGCACTGATCAGGCCGCTGAGCTTGCCATCGATGATCGGGCCCGAAACGCCGCCCTTCACCCGGTACTCATTGCCGGAAAAATAAGAGGCCTCGCCATAACCAGCTGGGCTATTGGTCGGGTCCTTGGAAACAATGTTGATGACGCCCGCCGACGCGTTCTTGCCAAACAGTGTGCCCTGAGGGCCGCGCAGAACTTCCACCCGCTGCACATCGACCAGGTCCATGGTGGACTGGCCCGGGCGGCTGAGGACGATGCCGTCCAGAACGGTGGAGACCGAGGGCTCAACCCCTGGCGAGGTGGTGATTGTGCCAACGCCGCGCACGAAAATGGTGCGGTCCTTGTTTCCGCCGCCGGTGCGGAAGTCGATGGAGGGAACGGCCTGAGCCAAGCCTTCCATATTGTTGAGGTTACGCTTGGCCATCGCATCGCCGCTGACAACACTCAGGGCGATGGGAACCGTGTTGACAGACTCCTGGCGGAACCGGGCCGTGACGGTCAGTTCGTCAACGGTCGTCGTATCCTTGGCGGCATCGGCCGCAAAAGCTGCCTGAGAAACGGCGAGAACAGCGACGCCTGCGAACAGTGCCGACAGCCGGCGCGTGGTCGAGCTGGTGTAATTTTTCATGAGAGTGTCCTTTTTTCCTCGATTGTGCGAGTGGCTCGGGACCCTAGATAGGTGCCAATAGGCCATTCGAAATCCGAGTTTTTCATTTGTGAGAGCGATGATTTCTGGAATGCGCGGTGGCGCCAGCGCCGTTGTTTGCTCCCGAAACCTTTCACCACCGCCTTCGCCGCGGAGGTTTATTAAAAGGCGGTTTACCCCAAAATGGGCGACAGAACAATACAATGTGTCACTTCTGTCACAAACAAGGCCCCAGGCTGAAGCTCTCCATTGATAGGGCGCCGTCGGCAATCAGGAGCCCAGCTGAGCCAGACGGAATGTCGGTTTCCTCAAGATCGCAGGCGGCCAGGATCAGGTCGTCGCATGTCGCCCGCAGGTCACGCCCGTTCACAGACAGGCTGAGTGTCTGGCTCTGATCGAGACAAAGAGCCGCTGGCCGCTCAGCTAAGACAGTCTCCAGATCATCATAGACCTTCACGATCTGAAACTGACCTTGCCGTGTTAAACGTGCGGCATAGTACCGTCTTAAACCTCTGGCACGGGCCACAACACCGGCATGGCGCGCCAGATGGACCTTGACCTGCGCCTTGACCTCATAGTCCGACCAATCTCGGCTACCCTGAAGAACGAGGCCGTCACCCTGGTCCTGAGACACACGAAACACACCAGTCGGTCGGGTCGTTAGGCGGGTGGCACCATTGACCCAAGCCCGCCGCCAGAAGTCCCCGCCTGAGAGGCTAGGTCCGAACTGAAACTCTGGACAACCATCCCAGCCAAGCCAGTCCAAGACAACCCGCCCGTCATCGCCCTCGACCTGGATCCCGACCTCCGCAATGGGGCAACCTTCAAGGTCAGGGAGGTGCCAGCTAAGTTTGGTGGAGGCACCCGGAGTCAGGACATGCGCCGGGCCTAAAACTGGGTACAGCTGGTCATTTTGGTCATAGATGGAGATGCGCAGACCTACCCTAACCGTGCTAAGGTTCGCCTCGCCGGCAACGACCCGTGCACGCAGGCTCTGGCCCGGATAGACGAGGGGCGATGACAGTAAGTCGTAGACCGGCATGCGAACAACATCGGGTGGCGCGAAGGTTGGGGTCATCACCGCAATAGGCTCTGATCCTGCCAGATCCAAGGCCAGGGCGCGGCTGGCTTCAAACTCAAGATTTTGCAACACCCCAGCGTCAGACCGCCGAAAGCCCTGAACACTGCCCGGCAAAGAAAAGTGGAACCGCACACCACCTTTTGGTGGCACCACCACGCGCTCTCCGCCAAGCCCCTGGCCGATCCCCGCCAGCCGATAAGCTGTCCGAAGCGCGTCTGTCACGGCCTCGCCACCGTCTGCATTTGAGACCAGCATCCGATCCGCCAAAGGCAGGCGCAGATGTGGAACCGCATCAAGTCCCTTCAGCCCCAGCTTGATCCCCAGTAAGCATCCAAGATTTCCCGCATTGCAGTCGGTATCCCACCCGGCGGTGTTGATGATGGTCTGCGCCTGCTGAAAATCGTCGGGTGCATAGATAAGCGCCATCAGCATGAGGGCGTGATTGGGCACCACATGGCAGAGCCCTGGATAGGCCCAATAGCCGTGCTCTGCCGCGATTCTCCGCCGGGTTTCTCGCCAATCCTGGTCAGTTTCGCACCAAGCGCGGACCTGATTGACCAATAAGGCAATGCCGCTTTTGGCGGGAATGACACTGAGCCCGACCTCCAGAAGATCGTGAACATTGTCAGACACAAAGGCCTGGGCCTCCATGGCCGCCCACAGCATGGCGGCGTGGATGGACTCGCCGTCATGACTGACCCGGCCAGCCTGCTGGGCAAAGGCCGCCGCGCGCCTGGGCTGGCCAGGACAGACCAGGGCCCATCCATCAATAAAGATCTGCGCACCGATTTGTTCGGAAAGGGCGCGGCCATTCACCGCCATGGACCCGCTTTGCGGGGCGGGCAGACCGCGCTTCAAGTTCAGCCATGCCGTATGCTCGGTAGAAATGCCATTACCACCCCACCAGAGGATCGACCGCCCCTCCACAATGTAGTTGAGCCAGGTCTTCCCAACGTCTTGCGACTTGAGATCGTAGGACAGACCATGGTCTTCAAGGGCGCGAATGAAGGTGAAGGTGCCTGCGACGTCATCATCGGTAACGACAAGCGGCAGGTTCAGCTGGTCGTGCACATAGCCCGTTATGTCGCCAAAGGTCTGCTGGATCCGCGCGTGGGACCATCCTTCAAACGGCCGCCCCAAATAGACGCCGATCAGCTTTCCAAGAACCCCGGCATAGACGCGCTCAAGATAGTCGGTTGGCAGTGCCAAGTTTATAGCGCCGCCGCTTGATCTTCCGGCGCGGCGACCAACTCTGGCACGAACAGGTGGAGCCAAAGAAGGCCCAGTAGATAGGATACCGCAGCGACAGCCAGCAAGGGTCCATACCCCATACCCGCCGTAAGAATTTCACCTGCGACGAACACAATGGCCATACCGGCGAGGTTGCCGCATAGGGCACCAAAGCTGGTGACCTTGCCGACCCTAGCCTTGGGAATAATGTCACCAATGGTCGAGAATATACTGACGGAAAAGCCCTGATGCCCAGCCAGCATGACGGCAAGTAGCCCTGCTGCCATCCAAAGATTATGGGTGAGGAGCGCTAGGGGGGCCGTCGTGACCAAGAGGGCGGAAACCAGCATGACGCCCTTGCGGACCCGATTAATGCTGACGCCCTGGGAAATCAGCCGGGTTGAAATCCATCCTGAAGCTAAAGATCCCACCGCTGATCCAACATAGGCAATGGCCAAGGGCGGACCCAGATCCTTTTGCGCCACATGGAAAACCCGGTGGAAGAAGTCAGGTGCCCAGAACAACAATAGCCAATAGACCTGGTCTGACAGGACCTTGGCACCGGCAATACCAAGCGTTCGCCGGTCTGATAGCAGACCTACCGTCCCGCGCAGCGCAGCCCCAAAGCCGCCACCGGACGACGTGCCGGCCAAGACGGGTTCCCGATGTTGCGGAAAATTAAGCCCCCGGGTTGCGCCAATCCAGGCCAGAACCCAGACAAAACCCAAGGCACCTGCGGCCACAAAGCACCCTCGCCAACCCAGTCCCGACCAGCCCAAGGCCAGACTTCCACCAGCGACCACCGGCAGAACTAAGGGAGTGGCGATCGACCCAAGGGCCGATGCGCCGTTTGAAATGCCAAAGACAAAGGACCTCAGGCGGGCGCTAAAGATCGTCGCCAGGGTTTTTACGAAGGACGGAGTGCCCATAGATTCTGTGGCACCAAGCGCCACCCGAACGGCCGCGAATTGCCCCACACTAAAGGCCCAACCGTGTGCCATAGCCGCTAGGCTCCAGGCGGCCACGCCAGCCGGGGTCGCCCACTTCACCCCAAGACGATCGACAATCCATCCGACCCCAAGATAGGCCATGGCGGCGGAAAACTGGAAAAGGGAGGCGAGCTTTCCGTAGTCCGCATCGGTCCAATGCAGGTCATCCTCGATCATCGGTTTCAACACCGAAATGATCTGCCGATCTACCAGGTTCAGTATGCCAGCGAGTACGATCAATCCCACCAGCCACCACCGGCGGGCCAACAGTTTGGGGTCCAGCAAGTCGTCTGATGCAGAGTCGAGGGTCGCGGGCTTATCCATGGGTGATGTGTTTGCCGTTTAAGAGCAGCGGAATGGCATTGCGACGCAGATGGCGCGTGCCGGGGTTCAGCATAACCTCGGGCGTATATTGCGCCAAATAAACCCGACGCAGGTCCGAGGTGAGGTTTGGCCCAGACGCGTGTAGCATCCGACTCGAAAACGCCACCACGCTCCCCGCAGCGACTTCCAGGGCTGGACCCCCACCTGGCTTGTCCCAACCGACCAGGTCATTGGTCTTAGGATCGCGAACGTGTGGGAGTATGCCATCTCTCGCTTCAGGCACCTCGGTGAAGGGCAATATGCTGATCGTCCCATTCTCCACGGTGGCGTCGTCCAGTGGGCACCAGCAGGTCAGATAGGGCGCATGATCAATGGGTCCGCCATTGCCGACCACATAGCCAGAGTCCTGATGCCAGCTGAAGGCCGAGCCGCCCTCCGGCCCCTTGACCACATACTGATCGAAGAAAAAGTAGGCGTCATCGCCGAGCGTCGTGCGGCAAATCTCAGCCATGATCGAGCTGAAAAGCACTGACCTTAGGGCTGGCTGATCTCTCTGGCACTCATTGGCAAAATAGCGTTTTCCCCGCTGGTTGAGGCCCATCTGGTCCACTTGGGCGGCATCCATTCGCGCATCTTCCCGCGCCATAAAGGCGGCGCATTGTGCCCGGAGAATGGCCAAGGGCTCACCCTCCAGCACATTGTCAAACACCGCGTAGCCAAAGTGGGCGAACTGCGCCCGCTGAAATTCGAAGACCATACTTTCCGCCCGGCTCTTTTACACATGAGAGGAGTCTTCGCCCCTGCTGCAGATCATCCTAGATCAGCACCGGGCGCAAATTAAAACCTGAACTCCGACATTTCGACCACCCGGTTTTCCTTGGCGCTCAATTCTGCAGCCGCACCCATGGCGACCGCCCGAAGTCCATCCTCTGCCGTCACCTTGACCGGACCGCGCCCTCTGACGGCGTCGATGAAGGCCTCGATCTGATAATAGGTCGACCCATGATGGGTGCCGGCCTCCAGTATGGTCGGGTCTACCGGCACATGGGTGCGGACCGGTGTCTTGGGCGCGCCGAGGGGAACACGGGGCGAATGGACCAGATCCCCAGACGGGATGAAGGCCTCGAGCTTTGCCCTATCGCCGACCGCGGTCAGGGCCTCCTGCTCTTCAGAGCCTTCAGCGAACATGTTGAGGTCCAAGAGGGCGCGGGTCCCATTGGCGAAGTCCACCACCGTAAAGCTGTTGTCGATAATGTCGGGCTTCTCGCCGTTATAGCGTTCATCCTGATGGTTGACGTCCATGGCGCCGGAACAGAAGACCCGAACGGGTTCAGCACCGATTATCAGCCGCATAAGGTCGAAGAAGTGGCAGCACTTCTCCACCATGGTCCCGCCGGTATTGCGG
>CAITHQ010000310.1 GCA_903892305.1 uncultured Alphaproteobacteria bacterium | reverse complement strand
TCACCGCCTGGGCCAGATTGAGCGAGCGGAACCTTGGATCAATGGGCAGGGTCACCACCGCTTGGCACAGGGCGATATCTGCGGTCTCTAAGCCGGCGCGCTCCCCGCCGAACAACAGGCCGACCTGACGCCCAGCATCCACTTCGCGGACCAGTTCAGCACAGGCATCGCGGGGCGTGAGAATCGGTGTCTGCAATTCACGAGGCCGGGCTGTGGTCGCATAGACCAGATGAAGGTCAGCAATGGCCGCCTCAACACTGTCAAAAACGCGCGCGGCATTGAGTGGCCATTCAGCACCAGAAGCCGTCGCCCAGGCCCTTTCCTGGGGCCAGCCATCCCGCGGATTGACCAATCTGAGGTCAGAAAGGCCGAAATTGGCCATGGCACGCGCCACAGCGCCGATGTTTTCGCCCATTTGCGGCTTGTCGAGGATGATGCAGGGCGGTTGCGAAGTCATGCCCGCTTTTCGGACCTCGGCGCAGTTTAGGCAAGGTCAGACGCACTCAAGCTTTGCGCATCGCCCGACGCCGGTTATATGCAGGGACACCTGTCTGTTACGCTTCCGGAGCGCCTGTCCCCCCATGGCAAAGATCAAAGTCGCCAACCCTGTCGTAGACCTCGACGGGGACGAGATGACCCGCATCATCTGGAAATGGATCAAGGACAAGCTGATCTTCCCCTATCTGGACATTGATCTGGACTATTACGACCTGGGGATGGAGCATCGGGACGACACCGACGACAAGGTCACCCTCGACTCAGCTGCCGCCATTCAGAAGTATGGGGTGGGCGTAAAGTGCGCCACCATCACCCCCGATGAAGCGCGGGTCGAAGAATTCAAGCTCAAGAAGATGTGGAAGTCGCCCAACGGCACCATCCGCAATATCCTGGGCGGGGTCGTGTTCCGCGAACCCATCATCTGCAAGAATGTGCCGCGACTGATCCCGGGTTGGACCCAACCGATCATCATCGGACGCCACGCCTTTGGCGACCAATATCGCGCCACAGACTTCGTCGTGCCCGGCAAGGGCAAGATGAGCATTAAGTGGACCGGCGAGGACGGCCAGGTCATCGAGCATGAAGTGTTCGACTATCCCAGTGCTGGCGTTGCAATGGCCATGTACAATCTGGAGGACTCGATCCGTGAGTTCGCCCACGCCTCTCTGACTTATGGCCTGGACCGCAAATATCCGGTCTATCTCTCCACCAAGAACACCATCCTCAAGGCCTATGACGGCCGGTTCAAAGACATCTTCCAGGAAGTCTACGAGACCGAATATGCCGCCCGCTACAAGGAAGCTGGCATCACCTATGAGCACCGCCTCATCGACGACATGGTGGCTTCGGCCCTCAAGTGGTCTGGTGCCTTCATCTGGGCCTGTAAGAACTATGATGGCGACGTCCAGTCGGACCAAGTGGCCCAAGGCTTCGGCTCCCTGGGACTGATGACTTCGGTGCTGATCACCCCAGACGGCAAGACCATGGAGGCCGAGGCTGCCCACGGCACCGTGACCCGCCACTTCCGCCAGCATCAGCGCGGCGAGAGCACCTCGACCAATTCCATCGCCTCGATCTTCGCCTGGACCCGCGGCCTGCAACACCGGGCCAAGCTGGATGGCAATGCCGAGCTAGATCGCTTCGCCAAGATCCTGGAAGAGGTCTGCGTGGCGACCGTGGAAAGCGGCTCAATGACCAAGGATCTCGCCCTGCTGGTGGGCGACACCCAGGGCTGGCTGACCACCGAAGGCTTCATCGATAAGGTCGCAGCCAATCTCGATAAGGCCCTGGCAGCGTAATAGGCCCGACCAACAGGTTTCAGCCGAAATCAGGCCCTCTCCCTGCGGAGAGGGCCTTTTTCGTGGACGATCAGCCGCCGTTGATCAGCTTGGCCGCATCGTCGAGTTTTGAGGCATAGGTCTCCAGCGCCTGAGCCGTCAGGACCGAGTACTTGTCAGCATCGGCCCAGCGCTCTTCCTCAATGGCTTCGCGGACGCCTGGCAGGGTCTTGGCACCATAGCCCGTGAAGCGACCGGGGGCGTAGACGAGGTTCTTGTACCAGGGACGACCGGGCAGACCGATGTCATTGGTCAAGGCCTGCTCTAGGCTGCGCTGCATTTCAAACAGTTTGGCCTTGGCCTCTGGGGACAGAGCCGCGCCCTTGGCCATTAGGGCCTGATCATAGGCCTTAGCGCTCTTCTTCAGGTGGGAAATGGCATTGTCGAGGGGCGCGAAATTGAAATAGGGCACAGGTGCCAGGGCCGTCGGCTGACCATTGGTCCGCTTGGGATCATCGGCCAGCTTATAGAGGTCTCCGGCGATCAGGCGGGCCTGAATCTGCTGGGCTTCGCGCTTGGAGTCCGCCAGGCGCTTGATCTCGTCACTATAGGTCCCAACGGTTTCGGCGAAATTGCCATAGTGCTGGACCGGCAGGTCGGAGTCCGCGATCCGCATGACGAGGCGACCGCCGACCTTGGCCAGGGCACCGGAATAGGCCAAACCCGGATCGTCAAAGGCCAGATGGTGCTCCCAGGTGTCATAGGCTGAGTGATAGACCCCGCCAGAATTCCCCTCCCCGCCAAAGCCGAAATTAATGGCGGCGAGGCCGAGATGGCCGATGAAGCTGGAATAATCAGACCCCGAGCCGAGAGCCCCGATGGGCAGGTCATGGTCAGCATCGGCCACAATCTTGGCCGCAGCGACAGCCCGGCCACTGGCTCCGTTTTGGGCACCCTCCACCTGGATAAAGGCCCTCAGGCGCTTAGCAACCGGAACGCCGGTCTCTGGGTCCTGAACATCGCCAATCACCTGATTGACGAAGTGCTCATAGGCATGGCTGCCTTCGGCGCTGAACTGACCCCGCTCATTGCCGTCAGTGTTCAGATAGATAACACCCTTGGCCTTCAGCTCATCGGCGTGGGTCTCGGCCCATTCGGTTGAGCCCAGTAGCATGGGCTCTTCGGCATCCCAGCTCAAATAGACTAAGGTTCGCTTGGGCTTATAGCCATCGGCTGCCAGCTTGCCGATGGCCTTGGCCTCAGCCATCAGGGATACATGGCCACTAATCGGGTCGGCTGCACCAAACACCCAACCATCCCGGTGATTGCCCCGCAAGACCCACTGGTCAGGCTGCTCAGAGCCCTTCATCACCGCGACCACATCGTAGATGGTCTTGAGACTCCATTCCGACTTAACCGCCAGATGGACCTTAACCCCATCGGTTCCACCCACATGATAGGTGATGGGCAGGCCGCCCACGAAGGATTCCGGAACCACATTGCCATTGAGAGCGCTCAGGAAGTGCTGGGCGTCCCCATAGGAAATCGGCAGGACCGGGATTTTCAGAATGGTCTGGGCATCCTCGCGCTTAAGACGCTTAGCCTTCTCCGTGGCGCCAACACCGGGGGTCAGGGGATCGCCCGGATAGAGCGGCATGTCCGCCACCGAGCCCCGCTGGAAACTCTGCGACGGTCGTCCGCCGCCCGTAGGGTAGACATCGTCGGGACCATAGCCGTCCTGCTGGGGATCGGAATAAATGATACAGCCAATGGCCCCATGATCCTGGGCCAGCTTGGGCTTCAGGCCACGCCAGCCAACGCCGTAGCGAGCGATGACGATCTTACCCTTTACCGACACACCCATGCGCTCCAGGGCCTTGTAATCGTCGGGCATGCCGAAGTTCACATAGACGAGATCGCCTGTGACATCGCCATCCCCCTGGAAGGCTACATAGGCCGGCAACTCGTCCTTGGTGCGGCTGGACGAAGCATCCCCTGGCACCGGGGGCTCCGTGAGGGTGGCCTTAAACGGCGTGGGTCCAACCATTTCGAGGTTCACCGAAAGCGGGGTCGGATAAAGCACCTGGAAGGTCTCAATCTTGGCGTCCCAGCCCCAGGACTTGAACTGGTCGCGGACCCATTCAGCATTGCCCTTGCTGGCAGGCGAGCTCACATGGCTAGGCTCGGCCGCAAGCCGCTTCATCCAATCGACCATTTCGGTATTGGAGATTTGAGCGTCATAGGCCTTTTCCCGGGCCGACTGCGCCATGACCGGCCCAGACAGGGCCGCCGCTGCAATCAGCGCGATAAAGGATGTGGTTGAAAATCGCATAGGAGCCCTCGGAGATTTGAAATCTGGAATAAGCCTAACCCTGATCAGCCTAGTGTGCAGCGTTCGGATGAAGTTTGCGGGTGAAATAATCTAAACTCGCCCGCGCGCGGTGCAAAAGATGGGCTTGAGTCCAGCCTGCCCGGTGACGAAGACCGGGATAGAGCATGGTCTCGAAGCTGATGGACTTGGCCTGGAGAATTGACATCAGACGGGTCGAATTGTCGAAGGTGACATTGTCATCGGCCATGCCATGCATGAGCATCAGATGATCAGGCTTTAGACGGTCGATCCGCGCCGTGACCTCAGAGGCCGCATAGCCCGCAGGATTATCCTTCGGCGTGCCCATATACCGCTCGGTATAGTGGGTGTCGTAGAGGGTCCAATCGGTGGGTGGCGCACCAGATACCCCGGCAGCGAAGGGAGACCCCGGGGCCGTTAACAGCATGAGGGTCATATAGCCGCCATAGGACCAGCCGGTGACGCCGATCCGCGCAGGATCCACATAGGGCAGAGTCTTCAAGTAAGCGACGCCGGCCAATTGATCTTCCACCTCATGCTGGCCAAGCTTGCGATCAATCGCCGTCTTGAAGGCCGCGGAGCGATTGGGCGTCCCTCGATTGTCTAAGGTGAATAGGATGAAGCCCGCCTCGAGATAGAGCTGGTCACCGGGATCATTCCAGACCTTGCGCACCAGGGCACTGCCCGGACCGCCATAGAGCTTCAGAATGACCGGATAGGATCCCTTGGGATCAAAGCCCGGCGGGGTACGCATGGACCACCAGAGGTCCTGGTCATCGGCCGCCTTTATGGTCCCAAATATCGGCGTGCGTAGGCGGTCTAAATAGGGCGCAAAGGGGTGCCCTTCCCCAATCTTGTTTTCTTCAATCCACCGCACCAGCTTGCCTTGATGATCATATAGGCCGGTCCTAGGCGGGGTGGCCGGATCTTCATAGGTCCCGGCAAAGGCACCGCCGGCCTTGGCAACTTTAACCGTCCACCAGCCGCCCGCAGGGGTCAGGGCCACAGGGGCGCTCGTCTTCACATAGGAGGTCGTCCAGAGCCGACGCTCAATCGGCGTGTCCTTGTTGGCAGTAAAGATAACTTGGCCCTTGGCTTCATCCACCCCTTGGATCGCATCAACGGGCCATTCGCCCTGGGTGATCTGGGTGACAAGCTTACCCGACCCGTCATAACGGTAGAGGTGCTTCCATCCGCTCTTTTCAGACGACCAGAGGAAACCACCGTCCTTAAGGGGACGGAAGTCGTCGGAAAGATCCACCCAATGAGGGCTCGTCTCCGTCAGTATGACGCGGGTCGCCCCCGTGGCCACATCGGCAGCCAGAAGGTCAAGGCGGCGCTGGTCCCGGGTCTCACGCTGAACATAAAGGGTCTTGCCATCCTTCGACCAGTCAACCCGGGCCAGGTAGACATCGGTGTCCGTGCCCAGGTCGATCTTCACCCTTCGACCGCTCGCCACCTCCTGAACATAGAGCTCTGAAACCACATTGGGTCTGCCAACCCGAGGATAGCGCTGACGCACAATGACGGCACCGGCAGCACCCACATCGGCCCGCTCGACCACATCAACTCCGGTCTGATCAACACGGGTCAGGGCAATACGGGTTTCATCTGGGCTCCACCAATAGCCGGTCTGGCGATCCATCTCTTCCTGGGCGATGAATTCCGGAGTGGCCCAGCTGTGTAATTCATCTCCGTCGGTGGTCAGTGCGCGTTCGGCACCGCCCAAGGCAGGGATGACGTAGAGATTGTCATTGCGCACAAAAGAGACGAAACGGCCCTTAGGCGAGACCTTGGCGTCGATCTCATCAGCAGCACTGTTGGTTAGCCGGGCCACCGTGCCGCCGTCCTTTGACCAGAGCCAGAGATCGCCCTCCACCGGAACCAGGATGAACCGACCTTCATCGTCCCAGTCATAGCCGACCACACCGCGGGTCTGGACGCCCTGCCGCTCGCGGCGGCTCTTTTCGGCTTCAGACAATTCTCGATCTTTTGGGATCAAGGCGCGGGC
>CAITHQ010000309.1 GCA_903892305.1 uncultured Alphaproteobacteria bacterium | reverse complement strand
GCCACGTCTCGCTGCCTCGCCCTTCTCGCGCTGTTGGCGGCGGCGACCGCGGGCTCGTATATTCCGCAGCTGACGGCCAAGGTACTGGAGCGCGCGAAGCGGATTGGCGACAACTTTCGCCGCCTGCCCGAGTCGTGCGTGCTGTTCGTGGACGGCGACAATGTTCGTGGGAAGACGGGGTTTGCCGTGTCCAAGGAGCAGTTGGTGGACGATTTGCTGACATTTAGCCGCGACTTTGGCTTCACCAACCGCCTCGTCCTGCTGTTTGACCACGGCAAGGAGCACGAGGCATACACGCTCGCAGACTCCCTCGCCCTGGTATTCTCCGGCGACAAGCTCGGCGCTGTGCTCGAGGCGATCGATGTTGCCAGGGCTGCAAAGCGGCGGGCCCTGGAAAATTTCGCCTTCGCAGCTCTTTACAACCTGATCGCCGGACCGGCTGCCATGTTGGGAATGATCAACCCCTTCATCGCTGCGCTTGCTATGTCAGGGTCGTCTTTAGTGGTAACCTTGAACGCCTTGCGTCTCTTAAGGGCCAGTGGGAAATGACCATAGTCATTCTGTTGGCACCCTTTTCCCTGGGTCTTGCCTTGGTCGCCTTAGGAGCTTTCTGGTGGACCCTGGGGCACGAGCAATACGAAGACCCGCAGGGCGATGCAGCGCGTATTCTTATTGAAGATGATCGTGATAGCCCCCTCTGACCGCCCCCTCCTGCGGCATTGGGTCGCAAGACATAGGCGTTCGCGTTAGCAGTTTGTTGGAACTGAAACGGGTTAGTGCGTCCTCGAACAGAGGTGCGGACCTATTACTTTCCCCCAGTCCAGACAGGTTTCGCCAAGCGGATTTTCCGATTTAGTCGGACAAGGCGCGGGCCTAGCGTCCTCGACCCTGCTGACGGTCATTATCAGCCCTCGTCTGGACGCCTTTGAGTCCTGGGAGCCGTGGGTTCGCTTGGCCTTGCCAACCGAGACATTGGCGTCAGCGCAGGATGCTGGCGAGGCCCTGCACCATTTCGAACAAGCTCGCTATTTGGGTCGTACAGCTGCGCTCTTCCTGCTTGATTTTCGCGGGATCGCAATTGATCAGCTGACCAATTGCGTCACCGAATTGCGTAAGGCCCTGAGGAATTCAGAGCTGATCATCCTGTTTGATGCGACCGACAGCCCGGCTCTGGCCGCCTGTCTAAAGATCGCGGGCTCTACCGAACGCATGACCTTTTTGACCGCGCCCCTTGGCGGGAACCTCGTGGTCAAGACCCTAAAGGCGGTCGCCGAGCGGCAAAGGGCAGGGGCCCATTCCAAGCGGGCTATGCGCGACAGCTCAGAAGCGATTAAGGGCCTCGAGGTGCAGATCGAGGAACTTCGCGCGCGCCTGGATATTGCAAAGCATGCTTCGCGCCATGATCACCTGACGGGCAGCCTCAACAGGAGTGGCTTTGTTGAAGAATTGAACATGCGGCTGACGCGCAATCGTCAAATGCAGAATGTCCTGATGATCGACCTTGATCGCTTTAAGGCGGTCAACGACACCTTGGGACATGCGGCTGGCGATGAGCTTGTCCGTAAAATTTCGACCGGTATGGCTGCTGTCCTGCCCAGCGGAGCCATATTGGCGCGACTGGGTGGGGATGAATTTGGCATTATCGCTGAATCCCTCAGCGACGTCGCCATGACAGAGCTTTGCAACAAGATCCTTCGGGTCGCCAGCCAAAGTCGCATCATCGCCGGACACGAGGTTCAGGTGAGCGCCTCTATAGGGATTGCCCGCCAGGGGGCAACTCACAGTGAAGTGGAGCTCATGCGGCAGGCCGACCTCGCCCTGTACGCCGCCAAGCGCGAAGGTCGTAATCGCTTCAGAGTTTTTGATGATGCCCTCGACCAAGTTACCCAATATCGGTTGACCCTCGAAAGTGGGCTCGAGCGAGCGCTGAATGCGGGCCAGCTGAAAATGGTCTATCAGCCGATTGTGAAGGCCGACACCCGAGCCATCCTTGGTTATGAGGCGTTGGTTCGCTGGGATAGCCCGGACTATGGCTCAATCCCGCCCGATGAGTTTATACCCATAGCCGAAGAAACGGGCCTTATCCTGGACGTGGGTGAATGGATTGCCCGGGAAGCCCTGCGCGACTGCCGCAAGTGGAACCTGCCTTACGTTTCGATCAATCTTTCGTCGCGACAGTTCCTTCGTCACAATGTCGGCGAGCGTATCCTGCGATATGCCGCTGATGCCGATGTGTCCCCCCATCGCGTTCAGATCGAGCTGACAGAAACTGCGATTATCGATGATGTGGAGCGCGCCTCCTACAATCTCCGCATTCTACGAGAAGCCGGGGTTCGTGTGGCCCTTGACGACTTTGGGACTGGCTATTCCAGCCTTGTCTACCTGAAGCAATTTGCTATCGACTGCATCAAGATCGACAAATCCTTTGTCGACAACATAGCTCGCGAGCGCCAATCCGCCGTTATCGTCGCTTCCGTCGCAAAATTGGCGAAATCCTTGGGCATGAGCGTTGTCGCTGAGGGCGTTGAAACCGAGGACCAGCGCACCATTCTAATGGCGTCAGGCTGCAACATGCTCCAGGGGTTCCACTTTGGACGTCCGATGGCAGCAGCCGAACTTGCGCCGGGGCATTTGAGCGAGCCCAAATACTAGAGTTACTCTCCGACCATTTCGTGAGCCGGCTTGGCCACGGGCGGTGGTGCCCGCATGATCAGCAAGAGCGGCACAATAATGGTCGAGGCTAGCAACAGTGTGGAAAACACAGTGTCATAGGCGACCATGGCCCCCTGGCGCGAAATCTCACCGTTTAGAGCCATCATTCCGGTCTGAGTTGCCGGGTTCAGGAAAGGTGGCAAGGCAGCCGCGATCATGGGGTCAGAGGTCTGGATATTGCCAACCAGCACCGAATGAACTGATGCGCTTTGCCTTACGAGCAAGGCTTGGGCTACTGAAATTCCGACGCTCGACCCCAAGCTCCGCGCCATGGTGTTAAGGATAGTCCCCTCAATCCTGTGAGCAGGAGACAGGGTAGCAAAGGCAAGGATGGACAGGGGTGCAAACATCATGCCGGTACCGAACCCCTGAATGACTCCAGACACCATGATCGAGCTGGAGGTCATATCCAGAGAAAACCGGGTCATCAGGAACACAGCGATCGAGCTTAGGGCCAGTCCAACCATGAGGACGCGACGGGCACCGATCAGGATCATCAGCTGCGGGATCAAGAGGAAGGCACAGAGAGAGCCAACACCTCGCGGCATACTGGCATATCCGGCCTCCAGAACCGAATATCCCATGAGGCTCTGCATCATGGTCGGCAGCAAAGCGGTGGTGGAAAACATCAATCCGCCTATGAAGAAGGATATAATGGTCGAGGTGGCGAAGTTCCGATCGCGCATCAAATCGCGGTGGAAGAAAGGGTTTTTAGCCGTGAGGCCTTGGGTCACGAAGACCCAGAGCCCCATCAGAACCGCCATACCATAAGCGCAGATTTCGGGAGAGTGGAACCAGTCCTGACCAGGTCCGCGGTCCGCCAAAAGCTGTAGGCCGCCGACAAAGACGACCAGGGCGGTAAATCCTAAGGTGTCGAAGGGGCGCTGACGCCCTCCGGGGTCGTCATCCATAAAGGTTGAGAGCCCGAAGAAGGCCAAAATTCCAATAGGCACATTGATGTAAAACACCCAGCGCCAGGACAGGTTGTCCGTCAGCCAGCCCCCAAGTGCGGGTCCCAGAATTGGCCCGATAATGACGGCGGAACTCCATAGGGCCATGACACGGGGCACTTGATGGGGCGGAAAAATGTCCAGCATGACGGTTTGCGACAGGGGCATCATGGAGGCCCCGGCAATGCCCTGTAGCAACCTGAATAGCACGATTTCAGGTAGGTTTGTGGCGATCCCGCAAAGCATAGATGCCACGGTGAAGCCAAAGATTGACAGCAGGAACATACGCTTGCGACCAAACCGCTCGGACAGCCATCCCGACAAGGGCGTCATGATGGCCGTGGCGATGATATAGGAGGTCAAGACCCAGGTGATCTGATCCTGGGCCGCCGAAACACTGCCCTGAATGTGGGGCAGGGCCACATTGGCAATGGTGGAATCCAAGGTGTTCATCAAGGTCGCCAGCATCAGGGCCCCCGTAATTGGAATACGGTTTGCGATATCCCGGGGTGAGGTCAATCCGCACCGCCGATCTCAGACAGGCCATGCTCTTTTTCGGATGACCTTGCGATGACCATTGTCGCTGTGCATCTCATTCTAAAATGACGATCTAGCCCGATCGCCTGAACCGTAGGTTTGCCATAACACGGACAAAACCGTCGCGCCCAGATGGAAGTTTCACTCATGATCGGCATCTCGCCCAATATAGGCAGCAAGGTCATCGATCTGTGCCGGGCTCAGAGTCCGCGACGGCATGGCGTAGTGGCCGTTTTGGGTGAGCTCCCTGAGGCGGCCAGCTAGGGCCGCAGTGTGGCGAAAACCTGGGTCAAAGAAGCTTGGCGCAGTGTCCTTGAGGCCCGGCTCGGCTCCGTCGACATTATGACAGGTCGCGCAGACCTCTAAGGCCAGGGCATGGCCACGTTTTACGGCTTGGTCGGCTTTGGGGGCAGACACGCTTGCGCACCCCGCCAAGCACAGACTTGCAAAAATCAACCCGACAGTAAACCACAATGCAGCCTGACGCCCATGCCGTTCCATGACCAGTTGTCGTCCTAAATTGGCTGTGGACCGGCGAATGATGTCAATCCTTGCGCACGTCCAATAGCCCGCCCATCGCCTATCGCTTGGCGCGATAGGCGATCAGGACATTGCCGCCCTGCTGGCCAAACTGGCCATAGCCGGAATTGACAAACAAAGACCCGCCGCCTGCAAAGACTCCTGCCGCGTCGATAGCACCGCCAGCGCCCTTGGCACCGTTGACTCCGGTAAAGCTGGCTATGGTGTCGTAGGTTGCGACGACCTTGCCGGTGGCAGCGTCTAGGATCCAGACCCGGCCATCCAGTCCGCCAGCGACCAAGGAGTTG
>CAITHQ010000308.1 GCA_903892305.1 uncultured Alphaproteobacteria bacterium | reverse complement strand
GTCAGGGCACTTAACCCAGAGGTTTTCCGGCGCTTCCCGTTTGGCCACGAGGTTGCGAACGCCAGGGGCGATCTTCGCTAGCCAGCCGCCGCGCTCACGGGGCGCGGTCGGCTTCGGAGGTTTTTCGTTTCGCTGTTCAGCCATCGCCTTTGGGGAGTTACGCGGAGACAGGGTGGGCGCGTGCCGTAGAAATAGCCTTAGCTAAGGATTCGACTTTGGAAAGGACCCGCACAGTCACGCTTTCGTTGACTGCCAGGGCAGCAGCAACTTCATCGACCAGGACAGAGCCCACCACAACCCCATCGGCGACCCGGGCTATGGCGGCGGCCCGCTCCGGCGTCTTGATGCCAAAACCCACGGCAACCGGCAGCCCCGAGGCCACACGGACCCGTGCCACGTTTGGGGCGACCAGCTCAGCATCAGCCTCCTTGACCCCCGTCACACCGGCGACCGAGACGTAATAGACAAAGCCTGACGTCCGACGCACGACGATCTTCAGCCGCTCGTCATCAGAGGTTGGCGTCGCCAGGCGGATCAACGACAGATCGGCAGCGTCCAAGGCGTCAGCTAGAGGCTCAGCCTCTTCCGG
The DNA here is from genome assembly GCA_903892305.1 of uncultured Alphaproteobacteria bacterium. Taxonomy (GTDB): domain Bacteria; phylum Pseudomonadota; class Alphaproteobacteria; order Caulobacterales; family Caulobacteraceae; genus Phenylobacterium. Next base: position 8,336 of record CAITHQ010000308.1, on the reverse strand, counting down.
CGGAATATCAACGGCGATCAGGCCATCAACCCCAGCCGCGGCGGCGTCCCGGGCGAAAGCGTCGTAACCCCAGCGCACCAGGGGATTGGCATAGCCCATCATGATGATCGGGGTGGTCTGGTCGCCCTGCCGGAACTCAGCCACCAGCTCCAGGGTCCGGGCCAGGGTCATGCCCTTGTCCAGGGCGCGCAGGGCGGCCCGCTGTATTGGCGGGCCTTCGGCCATGGGATCAGAGAAGGGAAAACCAATCTCGATCACATCGGCACCGGCCCCGGGCAGGCCCTTCACGATCTCCAGGGACGTCGCATAGTCCGGATCACCGGCCATGACATAGGTGACGAAAGCTGCGCGATCCTCAGCCTTCAGGGCGGCAAAACGGGCTTCGATACGGGCCTTGGTCAAATGCTGCGTCCCAGATGGGCAGCGACGGTGGCAACATCCTTGTCGCCGCGACCAGACATGTTGACCACAACAATCCCACCCTTACCGACCTCCTTGGCCACATCGGACAATCGCGCCAGGGCGTGGGCCGTCTCAATTGCCGGGAGAATGCCTTCTAGTTCCGCGCAGAGCTTGAAGGCATCGAGGGATTCAGCATCCGTGGCCGTCAGATACTTGGCGCGGCCCACATCGTGCAGCCAGGAATGTTCTGGCCCAATGCCGGGATAGTCGAGACCCGCTGAAATCGAATGGGCCTCCGTAATCTGGCCTGCAGCGTCCTGCAGCAAATAGGTCATATTGCCGTGAAGGACGCCCGGTTGCCCGCCATTAATCGCCGCGGCGTGGCGACCTGACTCCATACCTTCACCAGCTGCCTCGATCCCATAGAGCTTCACGCCCTCATCATTGAGGAAGGGGTGAAAAATACCGATGGCATTGGAACCGCCGCCCACACAGGCGACGATCGCGTCCGGCAGACGGCCTTCGATCTCAAGGATCTGGGCGCGGGTTTCCTGGCCTATCACCGACTGGAAGTCCCGGACCATTTCCGGATAGGGGTGCATGCCGGCCGCCGTGCCGATCATGTAATAGGTGTCGTGGACATTGGTGACCCAATCGCGCAGGGCCTCGTTCATGGCGTCCTTGAGGGTCGCCGAGCCGGAGGTCACAGCCTCGACCTGAGCACCCAGTAAATTCATGCGGAAAACGTTGGGCTTCTGACGCTCGACGTCGACGGCGCCCATGTAAACGATACAGGGCAGACCGAACCGGGCGCAGACCGTGGCGCTGGCCACCCCATGCTGACCCGCGCCGGTCTCGGCAATGATCCGGGTCTTGCCCATGCGCCGGGCCAGCAGGATTTGGCCCATGCAGTTGTTGATCTTGTGCGAGCCGGTGTGGTTCAGTTCTTCCCGCTTGAAATAGATTTTCGCGCCGCCGAAATGGTCGGTCAGGCGTTCAGCAAAATAGAGGGGCGAGGGACGGCCCACATAGTGCTTCAGGAATCCTGAGAGTTCAGCCTGGAAGGCAGGATCAGCCTTTGCGGCGCGATAGGCCGCCTCCAGTTCATGCACCAGGGGCATGAGAGTTTCAGGCACGTACCGACCGCCATAGTCGCCGAAGCGACCGGAGGCATCTGGGTAGGCAGCATAGTCGTTAGGTAGGACGGGGATAGTCACTGGAATTGCACCTAGGCGCGACGCACGGCCTCAATAAACGCCGTGATTAAGGAGGCGTCCTTTAATCCTGGTCCGCGCTCCACGCCAGAGGAAACATCAACAATGGGCGCACCAGATTGCGAGATGGCTTCCGCAACATTCCAGGGATCCAAACCGCCGGCCAGGAACCATGGGCGTGCAAACCGTCGTCCGGCCATCAGGGCCCAGTCAAATCGGGCACCGACCCCGCCCGGCATTGTTGCATCCTTGGGTGGCTTGCCCTCGAACATGAGGTGATCGACGATGGTCTCATAGGTGCCAGCAAGGTCGACATCGTGGGCCTCTGTCACGGGGATGACCTTGATGAGTCCCAGGCCCGTGCGACGACCGATTTCCCGAACCCGCGCCGGCGTCTCTTTGCCGTGCAGCTGAATAAAGTCCGGCTTAAGGACCAAGGCCAGCTGGTCGACCAGGGCGTCGTCTGGGTCAACTGTGATGGCGCAGACCTTGAGATTGCGACCGCGGGTTGGCAGGGCCAGTTGGGCGGCCAATTCTGGCAGGACGTAGCGAGGGCTCTTCTCAAAGAAATTGAAACCCACATGGCTCGCACCACCGTCCATAACGGCCTGGATAGCCTGGGGGGTGGAAACCCCACAAATCTTAGCGGTCGCAGTCATAGGCCCCATTAACCGGCTGGGTCCTGGGACTGCAAGCGACGACCTTGCCTTTGGGGCTAGCGCGCCTTCAAGAGGTCGCGAATTTCGCCAAGCAGGACCTGATCAGCCGTGGGCGGCGGCAGCTCTACGGGAACTTCAGCATCCTTGCGCCGAATAGCGTTGACGCCCTTCACCAAGATAAAAATCACAAAGGCGATGATCAGGAACTGGATCACTGTATTGGCAAAGGCCCCGTACTGGATGGAGACCTCCGCGGTCTTGGCGGCGGGGTTTGCGGCCTTCAGGACCAGTTTCATATCCGAAAAATCGACTCCGCTCAGCAAGAGCCCGATGGGTGGCATGATCACCTTATCGACGAGGCTCTTGGTGATGTCACCAAATGCGCCGCCGATGACCACACCGACCGCAAGGTCTATGACATTGCCCCTTGAGATGAATTCCTTGAATTCACTGACGATACCCATTGGTCACTCCCTCAAAAAACGTGAGGCATTTGTCCTATAGTACCGCGCGTCAGGTCAAGCCAAGCTCTGATAGCCAGGCCCCAATCTTACTCGTCCGCGTTGAGTCGCTCGCGCAGTTCCTTGCCGCTCTTAAAGAACGGAACGTGCTTGGCCCGGACGCTCACAGACTCGCCGGTGCGCGGATTACGGCCAGACCGGGCATCCCGGGATCTGATCGACAGGGCACCAAAGCCGCGAAGTTCGACCCGGCCGCCATTTTCGAGGGCCTGGATCATCCGCTCGAGGATCACACCCACCACCCGCTCAATGTCGCGCTGGGTCAGGTGCGGATTTTCTTGCGCGAGTTGAGCGATGAGTTCCGACTTGATCATGCCAAAATCCGGTTATGGGGTTGGCGGAACATGGTCGAGTCCCGGTTGATGATCAACCCGGAAATCTTCATGCGGCGCGAGAACTTCGCATTTTCATGGTCTTGGCGTGCCCCAGACACAAAAGCAGCGAGCCCGTTGCCGGACTCGCTGCGGTATTTTAGGATCCTCAGGGCCCCGCAAAAGCGGGGCCGGCAGGCTTAGTCCTTCTGCGCCTTTTCGCGCAGGGCAGCGCCGAGAATGTCGCCCAAGGAAGCGCCGGAATCCGAAGATCCGAACTTCTCGATGGCTTCTTTCTCTTCGATCATTTCCAGGGCCTTGATCGAGACCGCCACCTTACGGGCGGCTTTGTCGACTGTGGTCACCTGGGCATCGACGCGGTCACCCACGGCGAAGCGTTCCGGACGCTGATCCGCACGATCGCGAGACAGGTCGGACTTGCGGACAAAGGCGGTCATCGGCGCGTCGTCATCGCCGAACTTGACCTCAATGCCGCCCGAGGTGATCTCGGTGACAGTGACGGTGACGGTCTGACCCTTGCGGAAGGCCTCGCCAGCCATCGGATCGCCGGCCAGTTGCTTGATGCCAAGCGAAATACGCTCCTTCTCGACGTCGACGTCCAGAACCCGAGCCTTGACCATTTCGCCCTTGTGGTACTTGGCGATGGCTTCTTCGCCAGGGACGTTCCAGTCCAGGTCGGACAGGTGGACCATGCCGTCGATGTCGTTTTCCAGGCCGATGAAGAGGCCAAATTCTGTAGCATTCTTGACTTCACCTTCGACAGTCGAACCCACCGGGTTGGCTGCGATGAAGGCGTCCCAAGGATTGTCCATGGCCTGCTTGAGACCCAGGGACACGCGACGCTTGGAGGGATCGACGTCCAGAACGACCACGTCGACTTCTTGCGAGGTCGAGACGATCTTGCCGGGGTGAACGTTCTTCTTGGTCCAGGACATTTCCGAGACGTGCACCAGGCCTTCAACGCCAGCTTCCAGCTCCACAAAGGCGCCGTAGTCGGTGATGTTGGTGATGCGGCCCGTGAACTTGGCACCGACCGGATACTTGGCTTCCACGCCGTCCCAAGGATCGGACTGCAGTTGCTTCATGCCAAGCGAGATACGCTGGGTGTCGGGGTTGATCTTGACGACCTGGACCTTGACGGTGTCGCCCACGGCCAGAACCTGGCTGGGGTGATTGACGCGCTTCCAGCTCATATCGGTGACGTGTAGCAGGCCATCGATGCCGCCCAGGTCCACGAAGGCGCCGTAGTCGGTGATGTTCTTGACCACGCCGTCGCGGATTTCGCCCTCGACCAACTGGCCGACGAGTTCCGTGCGCTGCTCGGCGCGGGCTTCTTCCAGAATGGCGCGACGCGAGACTACGATATTGCCGCGCGGCCGGTCCATCTTGAGGATGGCGAAGGGCTGTTCCTTGCCCATGAGCGGGCCGACGTCGCGGACCGGACGGATGTCCACCTGGCTGCCCGGCAGGAAGGCCGAAGCGCCGCCGAGGTCGACGGTGAAGCCACCCTTCACGCGGCCAACAATGGTGCCCATGACCGGCTCATTGCGCTCATGCACAACTTCGAGGCGGGTCCAGGCTTCTTCGCGGCGGGCCTTGTCACGGCTGATGACGGCTTCGCCCATGGCGTTTTCAACGCGCTCGAGGAAGACTTCGACGGTGGCGCCGATCTTGATCGGGCTCTCGCCGGATTCATCAACGCCAAATTCCTTTACGGAAATCCGGCCTTCGGTCTTCAGTCCGACATCGATGATGGCGAAATCTTTTTCGATTCCGACCACGATGCCTTTGACAACCTGACCTTCCATAAAGTCGCGGCCGCCCATGGACTCATCGAGGAGGGAGGCAAAATCATCCCGGGAGGGATTGAGGCTCATATCGTCAGCCATTTGGATCTTTCATCGTCTGTGACGCCCCCTTCGAGAAAAAGGGAAAGGACCCGAGCCGCACATAGCGGTCGAACGGAATCCCGGCATCGGGTTAAGGGTTGCAACCGAAGACGCAGGCGGACCTGCGCAGTGTTTATTTGCCCGCGGCGACCGAGGGAAAGGCGCGGTTGGATTTGCTTACTGGGAGTTTTCCCAGCGCGCGCGCGCCGCCTCGACAATGCGGCGGGCCGCATCGGTGGCGCGCTCTATACTCATTTGCGAGGTATCTAGCAAGACAGCGTCGGAAGCCTGGACCATGGGCGCATCTGCCCGACCGCCGTCGCGGGCATCCCGGCGACGTATGTCCTCGAGAATTTCAGCAAAAACCACGTCCTCGCCACGACCTTTGAGCTGCTTAAAGCGGCGCTCAGCGCGCACCTCGGGGTCGGCCGTTACATAGAGTTTTGCAGGCGCGGTCGGCGCGATGACCGTGCCGATATCGCGCCCGTCAATCACCGAGCCACCAGGACTTTGCGCAAAGACCTGTTGCAGATCCAGAAGGGCGGCGCGCACCTCGGGATGGACCGCCACGCGGCTGGCACACTCCCCAGCCTCTCGGGTCCGGAAGTCGTCATCGTCAAGATCGCCGGCCTGAAGGTCCCGGGCCACCTGCGCCGCGGCCAAGGCGTCGTCTAGATTGCCACCCTGTCGGTTGAGGATCACACCCACCGCCCGATAAAGTAGGCCGGTGTCCAGCATGGGCAGGCCATAGCGGGCGCTCAGGTCGCTGGAGATCGTGCCCTTGCCCGAGGCGGCGGGACCATCAACGGCAATCACGAAAGGCGGCTTCACCCCAGATCTCCCCCAAGCCCGCGCATCATCTCCACAAAGCCTGGGAAGCTGGTGGCAATCATGCCGGGCTCATCGACGGTAATCTCGCCATCCGCAGCCAGGCCCATGATCAGGTGCGACATGGCGATGCGGTGATCGCCGCGGGTGATGATCTGGGCGCCACCCGACGCTGGATGGTTGCCGCCGCTGGAACCGACGACGATCAGGCCTTCGGGCTCTTCCTCGACGCCGACGCCGCAGGCGCTGAGGCCCGCAGCCATCAGGGCGATGCGGTCGCTTTCCTTGACCCGCATTTCGCCAATCCCAGTCATGCGAGTGACCCCAGTCGCGAAAGCCGCCGCCACCGCCAGGATGGGATATTCATCAATCATGGACGGCGCGCGACTGGCCGGGACGTCGACGCCCTTGAGCTCGGAAAAGCGCGCAGTGATGTCACCCACGGGCTCGCCGCTTTCGTCCCGCTGATTTTCGATGCGCAGATCAGCGCCCATGTCGATCAGGGTGGTGAAGAGGCCCGTGCGCAGGGGATTGAGCATGACCCCCTCCACCGTCACCTCTGACCCCGGGGTAATCAGGGCCGCCACCAGGGGGAAGGCCGCCGATGAGGGGTCACCCGGCACGCGCACCTGATTCCCGGTCAGCTTCTGGCCGTCGGCCAGGTTAATGTGGCGGACGCCATCCTGATCGATCACCTGGACCTGGGCACCAAAGCCTCGCAGCATGCGCTCGGTGTGGTCGCGGGTGGGTTCAGGCTCCAGCACCGCTGCGCCCCCCTCCGCGTGCAGCCCAGCCAGCAGGACTGCGGACTTCACCTGGGCCGAGGGTTCAGGCAGGCGGTATTCGATCCGCCTCAAATCTCCGCCCTTTAGGGTCAGGGGCAGTCGCCCGCCGGACCGCCCGAGAAAGGTCGCCCCCATTTCGGCCAGGGGCTTGATCACCCGGTTCATGGGGCGGCTGCGCAGGGAGACGTCGCCGGTGAAGCTAGCCGCAAGGTCAAAGCCTGCTGCCGCCCCCATGATCAGCCGCACACCGGTTCCGGCATTGCCGCAGTCGATGACATCGGTGGGTTCAGAAAACCGGCCCTGGCCCACAACACGCCAGCGCCCGGGGCCCAGGTGTTCGACCTCTGCACCAAAGGCCCGCATGGCGGCGGCAGAGCGCAGAACATCCTCACCCTCGAGCAGGCCTTCGATTTCTGTGAGACCCTGGGCGAGGGCGCCGAAGATCAGGGCGCGGTGGGACACTGACTTATCCCCGGGGGCGCGAACCCGCCCTTTTAGAGGGCCGCCCCGCCTTGCGGTAAGTCCTGGCGAGGTCATTGCGGCTCCTTTTAGGAAGGGACGGGGCAAAAAGAAAAGGGATTGGGTTTTGACAGCGGCGCCCGCCCGTGGCAAGTGAGCCGGCTCCAATTCACACCCGCCTCAGAGGCCCGCCCCTTGGCTATTCCCGAACTGGGCTCAAAGCAAATTTGCCCCAACTGCCAGGCTAAGTTCTACGACCTGACCAAACGCCCGGCCCACTGCCCGAAATGCGACCACGAGTTTGACCCGGATGAAGCCGTCCGTAGCCGTCGTGTCCGCGCCCGCGCCACCCCTGTCGACCATGACCTGGACGACGATCAAGAAGCCCAAGTCCGGGGCAAGAACCCGGATGCGGAGGATGAAGAAGAAGAAGAGGTGGTCACCCCGGAACTGGACGCCGTCATTGACGAGCCGATCCTTGCCACCGACGACGATGATGAGGACGGCGAACCTGTCGCTGCGCCAGAAGACGAACTGGCCGGCTTCCAGGAAGACGACGACCTGGACGACGATGAGGACTCCGACGTGCCCTTCCTGGAGGACGACGACGAGGACGACTTTGTCGACACCGAGATCGACGGTCTGCCCGGCGAGGGTGAAGAAGACCGATAGGACCTGAATTCAGGCCCCGCCGTCCCTGTGTGATTTTTCAGTGACGGCGGGCTTGATCACGGACACCTGTCAGACTAGGTTCCGCGCTCTTCGCGGCGGAGGGCTACACCTCCAAAACCTAGAACCCGATATTTCGGGGCTATAGCTCAGCTGGTAGAGCGCTTGAATGGCATTCAAGAGGTCAGCGGTTCGACTCCGCTTAGCTCCACCATAACGGCCGCTTCCGACAAGGAGGCGGCCGTTTCCATTTGGGGCGTCACGATTCCAGCGCTCGTCTTACAGTCGCTAACGGCAGAACCAGCGTCAGCGGCCGATCCTCAAGCGCCACAGCGCCAAAGGACATGTACCACCGGGCGACCCTGTCGGACTTGGCGTCGATCAGCAGGGCGACCCCGCCGACATCTTCCGCCACCCTCAGACATCGCCGTCCAGCGCACAAGAGTAGCTGTCCGCCCAGCATACCCATGCCCTGATAGGCTTTATCGACGGCCAAGCGCCCTAGGCGGAACATTGGCACATCATAGCGAGGAAGACCTCGGGTCACTGTTGCGGGCGCTGAGGCATAGGTCACTGAG
>CAITHQ010000307.1 GCA_903892305.1 uncultured Alphaproteobacteria bacterium | reverse complement strand
CTGCGCCGTCGCCGGTCTATCGGTTGGCAAATGGGCGATGACAGCCCCCGCGCCGCCATTCTCGGCGTTCTGGCCTATGAGTGGGACTGGTCCCTGGACCGCATCGCCGAAGCCGTAGCAGAAGAGTTCCACGGCCATGGCCCTTTGACCGAGGCCGAGCGGGAGACGCTGACTACCCCCATCGCCATGGCCGACGCCCCGGCCAGCGTCCAGGGCGACTTCCCGGCCTGGCTAGAGCCCTCCTTCCTGAGGGTGTTCGGCGAGCATGCCGCGCATGAGGGGGCCGCCCTGTCCGAGCGGGCGCCGGTGGACCTGCGGGTCAATACCCTGAAGACCGATCCGGCCCGGGCGCTCAAGGCCACCTCGCCCCTGAATGCGCAGGCCCTGCCAGAGCTGGAAACCGCCCTGCGTATTCCAGCCCCGGCCGCGTCTGAGCGGGCAGGGTCTGTCGAGACCATTCCCGCCTTTTCCAAGGGCTGGTTCGAGGTTCAGGATCTGGGCTCTCAGATCGCCGCAGCCTGTGCCGGCGACGTCAAGGGGGCCCAGGTGCTCGACCTCTGCGCCGGGGGCGGGGGCAAGACCCTGGCCCTGGCCGCGGCCATGGGCAATACCGGCCAGATCTACGCCTATGACAGCGAGGCCCGACGCCTGGCCGACACCATCCGCCGGGGCGACCGGGCTGGCGTGCGCAATCTGCAGATCCGCTCGCCGGTCCATGATGATGCACTGAAGGGCCTCGACAGCCGCATGGACGTGGTCTTCATCGACGCCCCTTGCTCAGGCTCGGGTGCCTGGCGCCGCCACCCCGACACCAAGTGGCGGCTCAGCGAGGAGACCTTCGCCAAGCGCCAGGCTGACCAGGACGCCGTCCTCGATCTAGGCTCGAAATTCGTCAAGGTTGGCGGCCGGATGATCTATGTGACCTGCTCCGTCCTGGCCGAAGAAGACGAGGACCGCGTCGCCGCCTTCATGGCCCGCTGCCCCGGCTTTGCTGTGCGCCCCGCCACCACTCAATTTACTCAGCATCTGACCCCTGAGGGTTATCTGCGCCTGACCCCCAAGAGCGCCGGCACAGACGGCTTCTTCGTGGCGGTCCTGGAGCGGACGGCCTAGACCGGACATCTTTCCATGACCCAAACCGCTCCTACTCACGAACGCGTCCTGATCGTCGATTTCGGCAGCCAGGTGACCCAGCTGATCGCCCGGCGCCTGCGCGAAAGCGGGGTCTATTGCGAGATCCATCCCTACGACAAGATCGAGCCCATGCTCGACGCCTTCGCACCAAAGGCGGTGATCCTGTCGGGCGGCCCGGCCAGCGTCCATGAGGATGAGAGCCCCTCGGTTACCCCCAAGGTCTTCGAGCTGGGCGTCCCGGTTCTGGGCATTTGCTATGGCGAAATGACCCTGTGCCAACAGCTGGGCGGCAAGGTCGAGAGCGGCCATTCCCGCGAGTTCGGCCGTGCCGAGATCCGCATTGAGCGCCCCTGCGCCCTTCTGGAGGGCCTGGGCGAGGTGGGCGATCTGGAAACCGTCTGGATGAGCCATGGGGACAAGATCACCGCCATCCCCGAGGGCTTCTCCGTCGCCGCCGCCTCCGAGGGCAGCCCCTATGCGGTGATCGCTGATGAGGCCCGAAGGTTCTACGGCGTCCAGTTTCATCCGGAAGTGGCCCACACCCCGCGCGGCGCCCAGATGCTGCGCAATTTCACCCACAAGATCGCGGGCCTGAGTGGCGACTGGACCATGGCCTCCTTCCGCCAGGAAATGGTCGCCAAGATCCGCGCCCAGGTGGGGGAGGGCAGGGTGATCTGTGGCCTGTCCGGCGGCGTAGACTCCTCGGTCGCCGCCGTCCTGATCCATGAGGCCATTGGCGATCAGCTGACCTGCGTCTTCGTCGACACCGGCCTGCTGCGGCACAACGAGGCCGAGCAGGTGGTGACCCTGTTCCGCGACCACTACAATATCCCCCTGATCCATGTGGACGCTGGCGACCTCTTTCTCGGGGAGTTGGCCGGGGTGTCGGACCCAGAGACCAAGCGCAAGACCATTGGCCGCCTGTTTATCGACGTCTTCGACAAGGAGTCCGCTAAGATCGAAGGTGCCGCCTTCCTGGCCCAGGGCACGCTCTATCCTGACGTCATCGAGAGCGTTTCCGCCCGGGGCGGCCCCTCGGCGGTGATCAAGAGCCACCACAATGTCGGCGGCCTGCCCGACTATATGAAGCTCAAGCTGGTGGAGCCCCTGCGTGAGCTTTTTAAGGACGAGGTCCGCACCCTTGGCGTCGAGCTGGGCCTAGCGCCTGCCTTCGTCGGTCGCCATCCCTTTCCAGGGCCGGGCCTCGCCATCCGTATTCCAGGCGAGATCACCCGGGAAAAGGTCGCCGTTCTACAACAGGCCGACGCCATCTATCTCGACGAAATCCGCAAGGCTGGCCTCTATGACAAGATCTGGCAGGCCTTCGCCGTCCTCTTACCCGTCAAGACCGTCGGCGTCATGGGCGACGCCCGCACCTATGAGGATGTCCTGGCCCTGCGCGCCGTCACCTCCACCGACGGCATGACCGCCGACTTCTTCGAATTTCCCTGGGAGGTCCTGGGCCGCTGCGCGACACGGATCATCAACGAGGTGCGGGGCGTCAACCGCGTGGTCTATGACGTGACCAGCAAGCCGCCCGGGACGATTGAGTGGGAGTAGGGGCTTGACCCTGAGCTAATGTTCATGGTTTGTTTCACGGGAAACAGGCATAGATGAACGCATCGTATGATGCTATATTTCGTGCCGGACACTGGAGCCCGCCATGCGCACGACCCTTGCTCTCGACGATAACTTGGTCGCCAAGGCCCAGGCCTATACGGGGCTGAGAGAAAAGTCCTCCCTGGTCCGCGAGGCCCTGACCGCCCTGATTGAGCGCGAAAGCGCCCGCCGTCTGGCCCGCCTCGGTGGCAGTGAGCCGGCCGCCGAATTGCCCCCTCGCCGCCGCCCTGAGGGCAGCCCCGCTTGATCCTGGTGGACAGCTCGGTCTGGATCGAGCATCTGCGTCGGGGCGTTCCGGAACTGGTGTCGGCGCTGAACGGGGGTAAAGTGCTCTGCCATCCCTTCGTGATTGGGGAGCTGGCTCTGGGCAATCTCGGTCGGCGTGCGGACATTATCGAGGATCTGCGTAACTTGCCTAAAGCCCCGGTAGCCGAGGATGAAGAAGTTCTCGCGTTTATCGAACGGCAGGGGCTCTATGGGCGAGGCATCGGATATGTGGATGCACACTTGGTGGCGTCAGTAAGGCTGACGGGAAGCGCGAGGCTCTGGACGCTGGACCGACGGCTGGGGGAGGTTGCGGGTGAGATGGGGGTGGCGGTGAAGTTGTAGTATCGAGTTGTATAAACTGAAAATTTATATGACTTTGAATTGGATACATTATTTAGCAATCATGGTTTCGCGAATTTCGCACGAGGTTTCTATATTTGTTGCGTCTACATCGGCGCCACGTGGGGTGTGCGGAGCAGAGTGAAAGCTCAAACATTCCCCAGCTTTTAGCGAGAACAGGTTAGATTGCCGCCTTGGACGAGATGCCATCTTCAGCCTAAGCTCGTGTTGGCGGGAGGATTGGACCCGGCACTGAATTTCGCCAATTGACGATTGCCATAAGGCGCGCGGCCCGTCACCAGTGGGGTCAGCCCGTCGGGTGAAACAATGCTGCGAGGAGGCAAACCCCCATGAAACCCTTAGCCGGTAAGACCGTCGTCATTACGGGTGCCACCTCTGGCATTGGTGAGGCTGCGGCAGAGGGGCTGGCCGCCAAGGGCGCGCGGATCGTGTTTGTGGCGCGAAGCCCTGAGCGGGGCGCTGGCTTGATGGCGAAGCTCAAGGCGATCAACCCCCAGGCCGATCACGATTGGGTTCAAGCCGATCTCTCCACCCTCGAGGCCATGAAGCAGGCCGGGGCCGCTCTGGCCCTAAAGGCTCCCAGCATCGATGTGCTGGTCAACAATGCTGGGGCTGTCTTTGATCGCCGGGAGGAGACGCGGGATGGGCTGGAAATGACCTTTGCTGTCAACCATATGGCCTATTTCGTGGTGACGGAGATCCTGCGCCCCCACCTGGCGGCAGACGCCCGGATCGTCAGCACCAGTTCTGGGGCACATAGCTTTGGTCCACTGAATTTCGACGATTTGCAGTGTGCTAACGGTTTTTCCGCAGCGCGCGCCTATGGCGCATCCAAGCTTTGCAACATTCTCTGGACGCGGGCCCTGGCAAGGCGGCTGGAGGGCACGGGCGTCACCGCCAACTGTTTCCACCCGGGCGGTGTCTCAACTGGCTTTGGCTCCAACATGAAGGGGCCGTGGCGTTTTGTGTTCAGCCTGATCAAGCCCTTCATGCTCAGCCCGGCGCAGGGGGCCGACACCCTGGTGCATTTGGCCAGCTCGCCAGCCGTAGAGGGTCAGACCGGCGGCTATTGGGTGAAGCAGAAGCTGACAACGCCCTCCGCCGACGCCCAGAACGACGCCAACGCCGAGCGCCTTTGGACCCTGAGCGCCGGTATTGCAGGGATGCAGGGCTGAACGTTCTCAGCGGAGGTTAAGGCCCTTGTGAGGGCTTTCTTTCACCCCGTCGCCTACTTCCCGACGATGTCCAGCAGCTCGACCTCGAAAATCAGGGTCTCGTTGGGGCCGATGTCCGGCGGGCTGCCGCGGTCGCCGTAGGCGAGGTTCCCGGGTATGACGAAGCGGTATTTCGCGCCCTTGCTCATGAGGGCCAGGCCTTCGGTCCAGCCGGCTATGACGCGGTTCAAGGGGAAGCTGGCGGGCTCATTGCGGGCATAGCTGGAGTCGAACTCCTTGCCGTTGATCAGCGTGCCCCGATAGTGGACCTGGACCGTGTCGGTCGCCGATGGCTTTGGGCCCTCGGCATTGTGAAGGACTTCGTATTGCAGGCCGCTGGCTGTGGTGGTGACGCCCGGGTGTTTGCCGTTTTCCGCCAGATACTGGAGGCTGACCTTGGCCGCCTCATCCCGCTTGCGGAGCTCGACCACCTGAAGGGCGGCCTGGAACTGTTCCATGGCGGCGATGAGTTCAGCTTCAGGGATTTTACTGGCCTTGCCCGCCAGGACGTCGGCAATGCCCTCTGACAGCTTATCCACCTGGGGGCTTAGGCCCTGGCTACGCAGGCTGTCACCGATATTGCGGCCGATGAAATAGCTGACCTTGTCCATGGGAACAGAGGCCATGGGGTCGGTGGCCTGAGCGGCGTTCGACGGAGCGGGGGAGGGTGTGGTCATGGGCTTGGCCTGTGCAATGGCGTTGGAAGATGACGCCGACAGGATCGCGACGACAGCGAAGAGAGATCTGAGCATGGGCCCGTGTAATGGCGCCTGCCCCCTGACGTCAAAGCCAAACGGGATGGCTGAGGTTTTGGCTAGGCTCTCTTTAGCCGTGGCGGCGTTCGAGCTGTCCCAACGACCTGGGCGGGGAGGGCATTGGGACCTGACGGATGTGGCTTGGCGGGTCCAGAGCGAGATAGCCGTAGGCCGCCCGGCGAATCCGGTCCTCAAGGCCTGCAATATCGGTGTCCCCGAACAGGCCCCCCGCATCAACCATGCCCCGGGTGAGGGCAACAATGTCCCGCGCGGCTGTTGTCGGATCGGCGACGCCCCGGTCTGCAAGACCGATGGCGACCATGGCGACGATATTTTGCTTGATCGTTTCTGTCTCTGGGTCGGCGGCTGAGACGGCCTCAACATATTCAAGAATGCGGGCCAGTTGCGGGCGATCCAGTTGATTAGCTATGGCGATGCCAATGAAGCGATCTAGGACGGTGGGAAGATCTAGCCCCTGGGTTTGCGCCTGTTGCCGCTCTAGGGCGGCGACCAAATCGGCCCGCTTGCGACGGACCAATTCCCGGATTACCGCCCCCTTGGCCGGGAAGTATTGATAGACGCTTCCAACGCTGACGCCAGCCCGCGTGGCGATGGCGTTCATGTTGAACATGGGCAGGCCGTCTGCCTCCAGAATGCGAGCCGCTGCCTCAAGAATGGTGTCCACCATCACAACAGAACGCGCCTGTCGCGGGCGTTTGCGAAGGTTTAGCTCGGGTTTTGGTGATGTCATCGAATGCGAGTCCACAGCTGGGCCACTCCGTGATCAATATACTGCAATAGAAATCTTAAGGAAACCATTCGATCTAATATATAAGTGTATCGAAATTGAAGAGATGTAATCACACCATTGGGTGCGTGATATTAAATGTAAAAGGCTTTTTCGAACGATATTAATTCATCGATATATTGAGAAGTATTACTATAAAATCAGAAGATACATTACCAATAAGATGAGGGCGTAGCTAAGATGCATTTGAATGGCCGGATGGCCCTGGTTACAGGCGGTGGCGCCGGTATCGGTCGGGAGATCACCTTTCAGCTTCTTGAAAAGGGGGCCCGAGTGATGATGGTTGGTCGGGACGCATCGCGTATGGCGACGCTCTGTGACTCTTTCGCCGGTAAGCTCTCCTTTGTCCAAGCCGACCTATCGGTGTTTTCAGAACAGCAAAGGGTGGTCCAGGACGTGACAGAGCGATGTCCGGATCTGTCCATTTTGATCAACAATGCTGGGGTTCAGATCAATTTGCCAGAAATCGGTTTGGGAGATGTAGGCCAGGCCGAGCGTCTCCAATCGGAGATCTCGCTGAACCTCTTGGCGCCGGTGACCCTGGGTTTTGGACTCATGCCCCTTCTGGCGAAACAGTCGTCGGCCGCCATTGTGAACATTTCCTCGGGCCTGGGCCTTGCGCCAATGCGTGTAGCCCCGGTCTATTCCGCCACCAAGGCCGGACTCAGCATGTTCAGCCGCGGACTTCGCTATCGTTGCGAGGACGCTGCCCCGTCGATCCGGGTGGTGGATGTCATCGTTCCAACGGTGGACACCGAGATGAGCCGGGACAGATCGATCGCAAAGATCGCCCCGACCGAGGCGGCCAAGGCGGTGGTCCAGGGGCTTATCAAGGACCAGGACGAGGTCTGGGTCGCCCGAGCGAAACTCCTGAGGATCCTCTATCGGGTCAATCCGAGTTTGGTCTATCGGATGCTCAGAAACGGGTAGGTGGGCGGAGTCGCCACACCGAGCCTTTGGCGATGATTTCGAAACCTAGACGGCAGCCCCGAGGACCTTAGGTGAGGGGTTCACTGCTCGCAAAAACGATCACCCGCGTGGTTCGGCCGCTGGCGCGGAAGGCGTCTTCGTAAAGCTTGCTGACCTCATATTTGGCAGACGTCAGGGCAGCGCTCATGAGTTCTGGGCGGGCAGCTTCCTGTGTAGCGTCTCTTTCCAAGGCGGCTGCGGCCACGCGCTCAAGCTCATTGCCGCTGGTACCTTCGGAAGCTAGCAGGGCAAGGGCGGCGATGCGCTCACGCGGGCCGTAGACGCTGGTGCGCACAGTTATGTTGGGGAGTTTGACCTTCAGCACATCGGACCTGGCATCATACTTAAAGTTGGATGGCCCTAGGGTTCGCATATCCACCGAATAGGTGAATCGCCCGCGCGAGACATAGTAAAGCTTTGATTGTTGTAGGAATTCGTCCTTTTGGGCACCTGAGAAGACCCGACCGTCTGCCGTCATAACGATCAGTTCACGCGCAGGCGTCGCCCTAAATATCTGCGCATGAATATCCATCGCGATTGGCTTTGCGACAGGGGGCGCGATGGCCTTTGACACAATCAGGGTCCCGGCGATGCCAGCCGCGAGGCTTGCAGCCACGGCAAGGGCGATCACTGCTGGGGTCTGCTTTTGCATCGCCATCTGTCCTTCGCGCCTCTACGGGTTGGTCTCTAAAAGCGCCCAGACACCTGGATGCCAAAAATGCGGGAGCCTTCGGACGCGCCGTCGGACTGGCGGATTTCCAGCCTTGAAATTGTCTTAGAGGCGCGGCTTCCAGCATAGAAGCTGCGGGTCCGGGTTTCCTTAGACGTCAATATATTGCTGGCTAGCAGGCGGATGGTCACGGGCTTCAACGCTGTTGTCTCGAAGAAGAGATCTAATCGTGGCTCTCGCCGAACATATTTGAACTCTTCGGCCAGGCGGAATTCCCGTCGGGCGGCCCACTGAGTCAGGGTGGCGCCCCATGAGGATTGTAGGCTAGGCAGGTTCTGGCGGAAATTGACCACATAGGCCCAGTCCTTGTTTCCACCATTTAGCGAGGGCGACCCTGCCAATGTGCCCTGTCGTTCAAGGGGAACAGAAAATGAGCGTTTCTCGCCCGTAACCGGGTCTGTGACCCGGGTCTGCTGATAGATACCGTTCAGACGTAGTTCGGCATTTGGGATCCAGACGCCGTCGAGCGGCATAGACGCGCGAACCTCTGCGCCAATCCGGGTTCCGGCCCCGATATTGCCAAAGGCGTCGACGCCATTCAGCACCACTAGGTCGTGGACATCCTCGATCTTGTCATAAAAGGCTGCCGCGGCGACGGCCGCATGGGCCCCGAGGCGGGACTCCCAGTCTGCGCGAAATTTCCAGGCCTTTTCGGGTTTTAGGTTCGGATTACCGATGATGGTCGAGGTGTTGACAAAGTCCACGGCGCTGCTGAACTCGGCGAAATCCAACTGAGACACGTCGCGGATCAGGCTGGCATGCAGAGCCGACTTCGGGCCCAGTTCATAGGTCGCGATCAAGCGGGGCTTAATGTACCGGAAATTTCGTTCCTGCTGCTGATCGCCCGTCTGGGTGATGCGAGATGTCTCCATGTTGAGGTCGGTTTCGACGGTCAGATGTGGGCTCACAGTCCAGATGTCCGAGGCAAAGATCTCGGCTCGGACCTCTTCGACCCGGGCATCGGCGACGGGTAGGATCACCGGGGTCGCAGGTTTGCCAGGCAGTTGATTGGTTATCCGCAGACCCGTCTCGCGGAAATTGTAGGCACCCTCGACCCCGAATTCGAGGGTGTGAACCTTGGTTGCCGTCCACTTCAGCCGCCCCCGGACGATTCGTTCGCCATTGGTCGTGGTCCTGTCCTGAACCCGGGTCAGCGAGGTGGCAGGTGCGGTAAAGATGTCGTAGGTGTCGCGCTGCTCCACATCACCATTCGAAACCAGTAGGATCAGCTTGGCCGCAAGGTTTGCGCTTATGCGGTGATCCCAGTCGCCGCCAACTTCCACGGTGTAGTTGGAGGGATAGTCGGTGTACCCAAGAATGGAAGACGACAGGGCACCGGTTTGCAGGGCCTCCAGCTGGAAGGACTTTGAGGTCCACCAATTCGGTACGTACTGGACATTGAGGTTCACCGTGTCCAGTGGCGTCGCCTGCCATCGCAGGTGTGCCGAGCCCTGCAGGCCCACATTGGTTGGGCGCCCGACGAAAATTCTTGATCCGGTTATCTTGCCGGCCCCTGTCAACATCACATCGCGGTTTTCGGCTCTGCCGAGAATGTTAGGCGACTGGAGGTCCAGGTCGAGCTCGGCCTTTGGCCCAAGGGGAATGGAGCTCGAGGCCTGGATTACATAGCCAATACGGTCCGAAAACTGAATATGGCGCAAACCCAAGGTGTAGCTGGTCGAGGCACTTTTCTTGGTCACACGGGTGATGACATTGACGAATTGCGACTGCCCCCTGACATCAGCCTGAGCGCTGGTACCGGCGATAACCTCAATCCGGGAGACTTCGCTTGCGGGTATGCGTTTGAGAAGGTCGGAAGGCGTGGCCTTTGAACTGGGGCGCTCCCCATTGATCAGGAGGTTTCCTGCCGAGCCGCCGAAACCGCGCCGATCGTCTCCGTCCTTGAGTTCGAAGCCAGGCAGGCGAGCAACCATGTCTGCGGCGGTAACTGGGTTGTAGCTAGCGAAGTAAGCAGGCGCGAAGGTTGCGGTATCGCTGGCCTGGGCGGCAGGAGCGGCCGGGAGCGGGGCTAGGGCCTGTGCAGATGCCACCGCGCATGCGCCGGTCCCGGCGAGGATTGTTGCGGCCAAAAGCCAGCCTGCCCTGCGAACCATGTAACGGCGCCCCCTGATACGAATCTTCAGCCCCGGGGTTGACGTCAGCTGGCCGGACAAGCTCGCGAAAATGCGCGGGTCTGGGCGGGGTTGCGATCTAGCGGGACAATTGTGTCTAGTAAAAATCTATCATCATGGAACGGGATCGGGTGTCTAGAGCGCAGAGTCGAGCGCCGGCTCAGGATTGGGGTCTGCGCGAACGCTTTGCGCAGCCCCGATGTACAGGCTAGCCTAAATCTCTTTCTCTGATCTAGGTCCTTTCGTCATGCCTCTTCCCAACAGCCGACACCTTGTTGACCCTCAGCTCCTGCCCATGGTGGATGCTATGCCGCTTTTGGAGCTCAGCGAGGCCATGCTATCGGCCATGCGGGCCCGCCCGCCGATGTTTGCGCCGACGCCCGCCGATCTCGACCGATCGGAGCTGGTGCAGCGGACGGTTCCGGGCCCGCAGGACAATCCCGAGGTCGGCGTGGCAATCTACCGGCCGGCAGGTTCGACAGGTACCTTGCCTTGCATCCTGCACATCCATGGGGGTGGCTATGTTGGTGGCTCGCTTATGTCCAATGAGGCCATGCACCGTCCACTTTCAGCTGATCTGAACTGCGTGATCGTCTCGGTCGATTATCGTCTGGCCCCAGAGACCCGGTTCCCAGGGGCGGTGGAAGATTGCTATGCGGTTCTGGCCTGGATCAACAAGCATGCCGATTTGCTCGGGCTCGACCTCAAGCGGGTAGGCGTCATGGGCGAGAGCGCCGGGGGCGGTCTGGCGGCAGGGCTGGCTCTTCTGGCCCGGGATCGGGGCGAATACAGCCTGGCCTTCCAGCACCTGATCTATCCGATGATCGACGACCGCACCTGCACGGCGGAGGCTCCTCATCCCCATGCCGGCGAATATGTCTGGACGGCTAAGAGCAACCACTTCGGCTGGTCCAGCCTGCTGGGTCAGGAACCTGGGGGGGAGGGGGTCTCGCCCTATGCGGCCGCAGCCAGAGCCACAGACCTTTCAGGCCTGCCGCCGACTTTTATTGCGAGCGGTGCCCTCGATCTCTTCCTGGAAGAAGATTTGGACTATGCCCGACGCTTGGTCCGCAGCGGGGTTCCGGTGGAGCTCCACGTCTATCCTGGTGCCTTCCACGCCTTCCAGTGGATGCGGGAGGCCTATGTCAGCCTGCAGGCTGGGCGGGACAGTCAGAATGCCCTCGCCCGGGCCATGGCCTGAGGTCGTTGCCGATCAGTGCCCGTTGAAGACCGGCGGGCGCTTCTCCACGAAGGCAATCGAAGCTGCCTTGTGATCCTCTGTCATCATGGTGCGCGCCATGTGCATGGCTTCGAGGTCCAGCAATTCGCTGAGCGTTCCGTGCTCGGAGATGTTGAGGTTCCGCTTCATATAACCGACGGCAAGGGTCGGGAGGCTGGCGAGATAGCGGACATAGGCCTCGGCTGCGGCGGCAAACTCTTCGGGGGGTGCGACCTTGGTGACAATACCCATGGCCAGGGCCTGATCACCCGTGAGGACATCAGCGGTGAAATAGAGCTCCCGAGCGCGGGCTGAGCCCACCAGTTTGCTAAGGAAATAGGATCCGCCATAGTCCCCTGACACCGCGATCTTCGAAAAGGCCGTGGTCAGCTTTGCCGTCGAGACGCAGATGCGCAGGTCGCAAGCTAGCGCCAGAGACAGGCCTGCACCCGCCGCAGGGCCGGGCATAACTGCGATCGTCGGCTTAGGCATTTCGTGGAGAACCTTCACCACTTCCATACCGCGGCGCAGGCCAGCAACGCGCTGCTCTAGGTTGGGACCTGAACTGCTGCCAGAGCCCCGCCCTGGGTCAGCTGCAAACCCCTTCACATCGCCACCCGCGCAAAAGGCACCGCCAGTACCGGTCAGCACAACGACCCGAACCTTGGGGTCATCAGCTAGGCGAGGCACGGCTGCAGACAGGGCCGCCAGCATTTCACCCGTCAGAGCATTGCGCGCTTCCGGGCGATTCATTGTGAGTGTGGCGACGCCGTCGTCGAAGGTTTCAATCAGATGCGAGGTCATTTTTTGGTCCTGGGCCGTCGTTTTATGTGTCCTGATCTTACCATGCTTTCAGGCGCGGCAAATGCAAGCCTGAGCTTAAGGGGCCCGGGCCTTTAACCAAGTTTCCAGAATAGTTATTGCCCTGCGTCGATAGGGGATTAAAGAATTCCTAACCATTAGGACTTTTTTAACATGTCAGCATTGAAGCGGATCGCGCCCTATCTGCTGATCGGCCCCATCAGCGGCCCTCTGGTCGCCGGGATCGTGATAAATTGGCGGGACGGTCGTCGCGGCTTGGCTGCGATGTACGGGTTTTTCTTGGCGAACTATATCGTTCTACTTCCGCTGCTTACGGCGAAGTTTGGGTTAAGCCTGTAGGGGCGGGTCCTGAGGAATGCGCGGGTTTCCCCGTGAGACGACATAGGCTGTGAGCGCTAGGCCGCCCAATCCCAGTACCAAATCCCACCAGTTCAGGTGTGGCGTATTTTGATAAAGAAATCCTGGGCTTCCACGAAAAACATCTTGCTCTGACACGACGACAATTGCGCCATATGCGTTGTTTATCAGGTGAAGCCCGCTGCCAAAGGCAAGGCTGCCAGTGCGGATGGCGATGAGGGAGAGGCCAATGCCAAAGACCACAGCGCTGGCCGCCTGAGGACCCCCATTTGGAATGTGCAGAGCCCCAAAGGCCAGACCGCAGACAAGTGAGGCGGCAAATGGATTTCTGAGTCCAAGGAGAAGGCCCTGGGTGAGATATCCGCGAAAGACATATTCTTCAGCAAATGTCTGAACTGCCAGAGCCCCGATCACCATCAGGGCGAGGTTTAGGCTGGGAGGAGACGCTGAAAAGCGAAAACCCTTCGGGGCTAATGCGAAATCGATCGCTGTGCAGAGTCCCAGATAGGCCAGCCATAGGCCTGCTCCCAAGGCGAAGGCGCTCCAGCGCCAAGCACCTAAGAGATCAAGGGGCGACTTGCGATGAACCACCCACACGGACAGGCCAAAGCCCAACAGGAATAACCCGAATATAACGCCCGTCGTCGGAAAGAAGATCAGAGGGTTTTTGACCTGGGTGAGCTGGGTCTCAATGTCGTCGGGCAAGAGGTGGTTCAAGGTCGCCGGAATGAGCAGAATGGCCCCAAGGGCCAATCCGAAGACAGGACCGAGTACAAAGCCGATGACGTAGCGCCAGCCAGCGTTTCTGCCCCTCAGCGCATAGTCTAGGAAGGTCACCTAGCCCGTCTTCCCATCCAGCGGTCCAGCGCGCGTGCCGCAGGTCTCGCAGATCATACTCATTCCCTTTTGGACGACGGCCACATCCCCGCAGGCGGCGCAGACATCGGCTTCCATCGACCCAATAGGAAGTCTTCGGCTCGCAGAGGGCAAAAAGACGAGGTTGTCTGGTGCCGCGCCCCGCGAAAATCCCTTTGAGATGAACCGAGACGCCAGTTGTGGCTCGTGGTCTTGGCTGTCTATTTCGCCCTCAACACCAGGATGACCCTTGCCCTGACCCAAGCCGTCGGCATTCAACTCGCCATCGGCATTCACCAGATCATCCCGACCGAGATAGGAAATCCCCAGTTCGCGGAAGATGTAGTCAAGGATAGACGTCGCCGATTTTACGGAATCGTTTCCGGTGACTGGCCCGGCAGGCTCAAAGCGCGTGAAGACGAAGGCATCCACGAATTCTTCCAGGGGCACCCCAAATTGCAGACCGATGGAGACGCTGATCGCGAAATTTGTCATCAACGAGCGGAAGGCCGCGCCTTCCTTGTGCATGTCGATGAATATCTCGCCCAATTCACCATCGTCGTATTCGCCAGTGTGAATATAGACCTTGTGACCGCCCACGGTCGCCTTCTGGATATAACCCTTACGTCGGTCCGGAAGTTTTCGACGGGTACGTTCGCGCTCCACGACCCGTTCAACGATACGTTCCTGGCGGACAGAAGCTTGCGGTTCCTCCGCCTGGGGCGCGATGGTAGTCTCAGGTAAACGCACCTCGCGGGTGGGGGAGGGCTGAGGCTTCGGGAGGTCCAGCTTGAGGTCGGCCGGCGGTGCCAGCCGCCGAATTCGCACAGCACCAACCCCGGTTTCGGCCGCGAGGCTGATCAGGATCTTTACGTCTGAGGGTTTGCAATCCCACTCGAGCTCGATTTCAGCGACAGGAGGGACGTCCAAGCTGGGCTGAATGGCAGCCATCATCAGGAGATAGGGTGCCGGCCCGATGTCTTCTGCTGAGCGGAAGACTAATCTTTGATCGAGGGTCAAGAAGTCAGCGGCTGCAGTATCCCCGTCGCCGAGAGCGTAAAGTTCAGCCTCTGTGATTTCCGCAGGCGTGAAGCCCATCCTTTGAAGGAGGTCGAGATCGGGATTGGCAAGG
>CAITHQ010000306.1 GCA_903892305.1 uncultured Alphaproteobacteria bacterium | reverse complement strand
CCATCCTAGGGGCCGCCGCCCAGCACGACATCAAGGGCTATGTTTCTAGCGCAGGGGGAACCCTACTAGGTGCCGGCGCCTATACCGTGAAGGACTATGTTGCCTTTGGTGCGAACAATGGCGGCGACGCAAACTGCGATGGCGTGAGCGTCGGGGTCTATGGGGTAGATGTCACCCTTGTCATTGGCGGAGCCTCTGCGCCAACAACAGGAAGCTGCAGCGGGAACGCCCTCTGCCTCGCGCAAGGCTATCGCAATGTGAGCATCACCGCCCCGACCTCCGGCGCGACGAAGGGTCTGGTGGTCATTGGCCCGCAAACGGCGTCAAACCATCGTGGTGCCAATTTCACCGATGGCGCAGAGAACACGGCCCTTTCCGGCACACTCTATTTTCCCAACGGCCCCATCAGCCTGTCTGGCGGCGCCAGTCTGGGCGGGGGTAGCGGCCAATGCCTAGAAATCATTGGCTCTGAAATCAGCATGGCAGGCGGGTCAACAGCTGCCTCAAATTGCAGCTCAATCGGCGGATACTCGCAACCTACGGTTAGATTGGTTCAGTGATGAAGCGCACTATTTCGATGTTTACTCAGATCAAATTCAGACTGAATTCGTTTCATGGCGATTCTAAAGGTATTGCAGCCGTTGAATTTGCAATTACTGTTCCCGTATTATTCATGATCGTTGCAGCAACATGCAATTTTGGCTCCCTAATATATGCCAAATACAATATGGAAAAATCTCTCTCAGCGGCTTCGAATTATGTACTCGTAAATTCAAGCTTGGTTTCCTCGAGCACATCTGACGCTTTGGCATTGAACATTGCAAATCTTGTCTCTCATACAGGTAATAGTGCAGTTTCCGTAGATGTGTTAATCAACAACGGATCAGCGGCTTCAGTCGGTTTGGATGGAACTGTCAGCACCTCAGGCACCGCCAGTATTGTTGACAGCTGCTATTGTCCCAATGCATCGGGCGGCAGCCTGACCTGGGGATCATCCATGACCTGTGGCGGAGGTTGCCCAGACGGCAGCACCGCAGGCCGGTTTGTCCAAATCACCATAACCACCGCCTATGCGCCAATCATTCCCATTACTGGCATGGCTAGCAGCTCTTCGATCAGGAGCACGACCCTTGTGAGAACTCTGTGAGGCTGAGGTCAACCAAGGATCTCCGGAGAGACCAAGGGGGTGCCACGGCGGTCGAATTTTCGCTGGTGGCTCTACCCTTCTTACTTCTGCTGTTAGGCTGCATTGAGTTCTCCAGGCTCATCTGGACCCAGAACGTACTCCAGCAAGTCGCACTTTCTGGCGTCCGCTGCATGGCCCTGAGCTCAGGCAGCTGCGCGAGCGCTGGTGCCTACGATGCGTCCATGACCCTGGCCGTGATTGAAAGCGATGCCCAGAAAATGGGCGTCACCCTACAGAATTCCGACATTATGCTTGATAATTCAACTACTTGTGGTGGCGTTGCGGGATTTTCCTCAGTGACCTTGAATTACACATTTCAGAGTCCGGTCCCACTTCTTCCCATGCTTTCAAGCCGCGCTATGAAGATAAGCGCCTGTTTCCCAAATCAGAGTTAGCCCCGGAAATGGGCGGCAGGAGTCTGGTTAGGCAAATGCCTTGGACAAGGCCCGCGTGACGGGACGCTCCACCAGGTGATGTAGGATCAAACCTAGGCCTGTCGCGCACACCATGGCCGAGATGATCATCACGGCATTTTGCCCGATGCCTCCGCCCGCTGGCGACGCCATGAGGGTTGTTGAAAATGTGATGGCGATGAACTGAAAGAGATAGATCGAATAGCTGGCATCGCCGATGTCCTTGAGGATTTTCCAATTCGGCAGGGTATGATTTTGTTCAAAGGCCACAGCGCCGAGGACAATCATGGCAGCAGGCATGCCCCACCATATAACGCGGGCCTCTTCCGTTGAAGGACCAAATCAAAGGACGAGGGCCGCCGGGATCACCAACAGCGACCACCATCGGGAAACTCCGTCCTTCGTGGCTCTGGCAATGAAGATGCCGGCCAGAAATTCCAGCAATAAGGGGTGGGTATAGGTCGACCACAGGGCATTGCTGTTCTTTACAAGCAAACCTGCGATGACGAGGCCAAGGATTGAGCCACTCAGGACCAAGATCAGCCGCTTGGTCAGTAGGGCAAGGGCGAACAGGCCATAGAAGAGCATTTCGAAATTGAGCGTCCAGCCCGGTATCAAATAGGGCCAAATCTTATCGGTATGGATAAGATGATAGTGGGGAATAAAGGCCAAGGACAGACCGATATCCTTAAGGCTGAAATCGGCATGAAACATCCCCGTCTTTATCAACAGCGTAACGAGGATCGCGATCCAGTACATCGGAACAATGCGTATCAATCGGCGTCTTAAAAAGTCGCCGGCGCGAGCTCTCTCAGCAGTGGAATACATAATGAAGCCGCTGATCACGAAGAAGATGTCTACGCCAGCTTGACCAAAGCTAAGTCCATTTAGGGGGCTCTGAAAGCCTTCATAGGGAATTCGGGCATGGTGGAACACCACCATCAGTGCTGCGACTGCGCGCAAATATTGGATCGAGAGAACCTTATTCATGCCTGCCGCCCCTCTCGGAGTCGGGTCAAAACCCGAACGTCATTAGGCCTTAGGCTTCAAGTCCGGCCGCGAAGCTAGGAACGCCGCCTTCTCGGCCGGCGTCAGCACCTTGGCCTTGGTCTGGCGGGAGACCTTGGGGGTTGGCGGGGCGAAAGTCTTGGAGCCCTGGGGGCTTCCGCCCTTAAGGTCGGACAGGCGCTTGGGCGGCGGTTTCATCGGCCTCTCCTGCGGGCTTGCACGGCGAGTATAGGCCAGAGCAATGCCCTCATCGCAGAAATCCTAGCGCGCCGCCAGCATCATGCGTGCTGCTTTTTCAGCGATCATCATGGTGGGCGAGTTTGTATTGCCCGAGGTGATGGTTGGCATGACCGAGGCGTCAGCAATCCGAAGGCCCTTTATGCCGCGCACCCGCAGTTGGGCGTCGACCACGGCCATAGGGTCATCAAGCCGGCCCATCCTGGCAGTGCCCACCGGATGGAAGATGGTGGTGCCAAGCGCACGGGCCGCCGCCAGCAGGTCAGTATCAGACTGCGCCTCCGGCCCTGGGCGATGTTCCTGGGGATTAAAGGCTTGGAGGGGCGACTGGGCGACAATCCTGCGGACGAGTTTCAGGGAGTCTACCGCCACCTGTTCGTCCTGGGGTGTTGAGAGATAATTCGGCTGAATCTGCGGGGCGGCGAAGGGATCAGCCGAGGCAATGTGGATCGAACCGCGGCTGGTAGGGCGCAGATTACAGACGCTGACCGTGATGGCCGGAAAGGGGTGCAGGTCGTCGCCAAACTTGTCCAAGGACAGGGGCTGGACGTGGAACTGCAGGTTGGGGGTGTCGAAGTCGGCCGAGGAATAGGCAAAGGCTCCGAACTGAGACGGTGCCATGGACATGGGTCCACGGCGCAGGGCGGCATATTCCAGGGCCATTAGCGGCCGTCGCCACCAGGAGGCGTAGAGGGCGTTCATGGTCGGTACGCCGCTGACCTTATAATAGGGTCGGATCTGCAGGTGGTCCTGCAGGTTTTCGCCCACCCCTGGCAGGTGGATCTTGGAAATCAGCCCCATGTCGGTCAGGCGGCTGGCATCGCCTATGCCCGACAGCTCCAGCAGGTTTGGGGTGCCCACGGCTCCAGCGGCCAAAACCACCTCGGCGGCGCAGCGGGCCTCGAACCGCTCGCCATCCTTCAGCCAGGCGACGCCCAAAGCGCGGCCGTTCTCAATAAGGACTTCGCTGACCTTGACCCCAGTTTCCACCTGTAGGTTCTGGCGGTAGAGTATGGGCTTCAAAAAGGCGCTGGCGGCACTCCACCGACGTCCGTTTTTCTGGTTCACCTGGAAATAGCCGGAGCCGAAATTGTCACCGCCATTGAAGTCTGGAACCTTTGGAATCCCGGCCATGGCGGCGGCCTCACCAAAGGCATCCAGCACCTTCCATTTCATGCGGGGATAGTCGACCCGCCACTCGCCCCCCTGGCGGTGCAGGTCGTCGGGCGGCGAGACGTGATCTTCCTGGTCCAGGAACAGGGGCAGGACATCGCCCCAGCCCCAGCCCTCAAGACCCATCTGCCGCCAGGCTTCATAGTCGGCGGCCTGGCCGCGCATGTAGATCATAGCATTGATGGCCGAGGATCCGCCCAGCACCTTGCCACGGGGATAGTTCAGGCTACGCCCGGCGAGGCCCGGGGACGGCTCGGTCTGGAACATCCAATCGGCCCGGGGATTGCCGATGGAAAAAAGGTAGCCCACGGGAATGTGGAACCAGATCCAATCGTCATTGCCCCCAGCCTCCAGCACCAGGACCGTGTGCTTAGGGTCTTCCGACAGCCGGTTAGCCAGGACGCACCCGGCCGATCCCGCGCCCACGACGATGTAGTCAAACTGATCGCTCATGGACGCGGCCTAGGGATCCCTTAAAGGCTAGGATTGATCAGGAACTTCTCGCCTGTTGCCTTTCGGTTGTAGGCGGAGATGGCGTCCAGCTCCAAAGCCCCGGCCAAGGAAACCACCTGGGTATAGTGGCTGGCAAAGGTAGTCTTGATCTCGGCGGCCACCCGGGCGCGCAGGGCACCCGCGGCCTCGGCCCCGATCTTCATCAGGAAGGGGGTCAGCAACCAGCCGCCCAGGCCCCACATCATACCAAAGCTACGGTTCAGTTCCGTCGGGCCGGTGTTAAGGCCACCATAGATGTAGACCTGCTTATAGGTGCTAGAGCCATAACGGCTGTAAACGGTAGCCGTCTGATTGGCGGCTGCTTCCATGCAGGTCAGGATCTGGCCGGCCAGCTTGCCGCCACCGATGGCGTCGAAGGCTAGAGTGGCACCGGTTTCCACCAGGGCCTTGGTCAGGTCTTCCATGAAGGTGGCCGAGCTGGAATCGACAATGTGCTTGGCACCAATGGTCCGCAGGATGTCGGCCTGGGCGTCGTTGCGGACGATGTTCACCAGGTCGACCCCGTCCATGAGGCAGATCTTGTTGAGCATCTGGCCAAGGTTTGAGGCAGCTGCGGTGTGGACCAGGGCCTTGTGGTTCTCCCGGCGCATGGTCTCGACCATGCCAAGAGCGGTCAGGGGATTGACGAAGCAGGAGGCCGCTTCCATCGGCGTGACGCCCTCATGCATGACCAGGCAGTCAGCGGCCCGCAGGGTGCGGTACTGGGCATACATGGCGCCACCGAGCACGCCGACCGTCTTGCCGAGCAGGGCCTGGGCTGCAGGAGAACTGCCGGCTGCGATGACAACGCCACCGCCTTCATTACCCACGGGCATAGATTCATCGACCCGGCCCGCCATGGCCCGCATGAACGGGGCTGGCACTGTGGCAGAAACCACGGTCGACTCACCAGAGCCCGATGACTTGGCGGTGCTCATGTCGGCGGCGCCGACCAGCAGGCCGAGGTCCGAAGGATTGATCGGCGAGGCCTCGATCCGCACCACGACCTCATCAGGGCCCGGATCGGCAACCGGCACACGCTGCAGGGACAATTCCAGCTCACCGCTGGACTTGATCAGGGACCGAAGCTGTAGGCCCGTGCCGTCGAAATTGTTGCTCATGAAGTCTCTCCCAATGATCTTTAGCCGCCAGGGCCAATTAGGGACACTTCTACCGACCATTGTTTAACCTGTCTTGGGTAGAAACGAGGGGCGTGGCACCTTCGCCCACACGCAGCCGTAGCTATCCAGATGGCTCAGATTGCCTGCCTTCACACAGCCGAAAGCAATGTCGCCGTCTTCGAGGCGGCGCGGACAAAGCTGGGCTGGCCGGAAGGCTCACTTTCCCACCATGTGCGGCCCGACCTTCTGGCTGAGGCGGAGTCCGCGAGCGCCCTGACCGAAGCGGTCGTGGATCTTACCCGCAGGGCCCTTTGGGACCTGGGCGAAACCGCCCCTTCGGTTCTGCTGACCTGCTCCACCCTTGGTCCGGCCATACCCGTCGACGCGCCGAACCTCTTTCGGGCAGACAGCGCCCTTGCGGATCTGTCTGTGAAGGATGGCGGACGCGTTGTCGTGATCTGCGCGGCTCCCTCTACCCTGAAGGCCACAGGCGACCTGTTCCGGGCCGCAGCCGCCAGAACCAGCGCCGAGATCGATCTCTGGTGGGTCGACGGCGCCTGGGACATGTTCAAGGCGGGCCAGCTGGACCACTACGAGACCACCATAGCCGCCGCGGCGGATCGGGCCCGTAAGGATGGCGCAAACATCGTCGCACTTGCTCAGGCCTCCATGTCTGGTGCCGCAGACAGGGTCCAGGAGAAGCCTGCCCCCCTTACAAGCCCCATTGCTGGCCTGATAGCCGCCAGCAGGGTTGTCGGCAGGCACTAGATTATTGTTGCACTGATCGTGCCATTACTTCACGCTCCTACCCAGATTAAGGGTCACTTCAGGCCCCAAGGGAGATGATCATGAAGACCCTGCCCCGCATTGCCGCCGGACTGACCCTTGCTCTGTCCCTTGGCGTTGCTTACTCCGCCCTCGCCCAGACTGCGCCCGACAGCCTGAAGGTGACCTTCTGCGGCACTTCGGGGCCCCTTCCCGTCAAGGATCGCGCCAAGCCCTGTGTGGCCATCGAGGCCGGCGGCTCTCTATACCTCGTAGATGTGGGGCCTGAGTCGGCGGAGAACATCGCCCTCTTCAAGCTGCCGGCGGCAAATTCCAAGGCGGTGTTCATTACCCATCTGCACTCCGACCACATCGGCGATCTGGGCGAGTTCAACAATAATGGCTGGGTGGCCGGACGCTCTGTTGCCCTAGCCGTGGTAGGCCCCGCCGGGGTTGACCAGCTGGCTGCCGGGATCAATCAGGCCTATGCCCGCGATCATGGCTTTCGGATCGCCCACCACGAGCATGACGGCGTGAAGCTGCCCCTGGCCCTCGGCCTTCTGGTGCCCAAGGTCATTACCCTTTCCGGAGATCAGGCGTCCGGCAAGGTCCGTTCTAAGGTCGCCTGGACCGATGGCGGCCTAACAGTGACGGCCATTGCCGTTGAGCACAGCCCAGTCTCGCCGGCCTTTGGCTATCGCTTTGACTATAAGGGCCGCTCGGTGGTCATCAGCGGCGATACCAAGAAATGGCCCCAACTTGGCGAAGCCGCCAAGGGTGCCGACGTCCTGATCCACGAAGCCCAGAACGCCGACATGACCAAGCTGGTGGTCCGCGCCCTTGCCGGAAATGGTCAGGGCCGGATGAGCTCGATCATGAACGACACCCTGACCTATCACACGACGCCGGTTGAAGCCGCCGAGCTCGCCAAGGCCGCCGGGGTCAAGGCCCTGGTCCTCTATCACCTGACCCAGGCGGGCCTGCCCTTCTTCACCGAAGCTGGCTTTACCAAGGGCATGGACGCCGTCGGCTTCGACGCCTGGAAGCTGTCAAAGGACGGCATGACCATCGAGCTGCCCGTCGGCTCGACGGACATCAAGTACAGCCAGTATTAAGCTTGTTTACCCAGGGTCCTGCGGGCAAAGGCCAGCAGGACCAGCAGGGTCGCCTCGATGATCATTGGGGGCACGAGCTCTGGACTGACTCCTTGAGCTACAAGGGTGATACAGCGCCCTGCCAGGGCTGCCCAGATCAGCAGCAGGGGAGCGAGCACCAAAGCCCGGTCATTCTTCCAAGCCGCAAACAGGGAAAGGCCGCCGGTCACGGCGAAGAAACCCGCCACGTCAGCGCGCAGGGTCGCCAGACCTAGGGAACCCACAGGCGTCAGGCCCAGCTTCAGCCCCGTGGCTTCGGGCTGCATGAGCAGTCTTGCGGCCACCAGTAGGCCCAGCATACCTGCAACACCCACCAGACCGCGAACGATTGTCCGACCCATAGCGAACTCTCCTGATTGATTGTGACGTGCCTTATGCCACAATCTGCCTAACAACCAAACTTGGAGCGCGCCCGTGACCCTGACCTATGATCTGTATTGGTCCTTCCGCTCACCCTATTCTTACCTGATCACGCCGAGACTGGTAGCCTTGGAGGCTCAGCATGACGTGGTCTGCAATGTCCGCCCGGTCTATCCCCTGGCGGTCCGGACACCGGAATTCTTCGAAACCCGCGATCCCCTATGGTTCAGCTATTTCCAGACCGACATCCACCGGGAAGCGGAGTTCCTGGGCTTGCCCTTCCGCTGGCCCCGACCCGACCCGGTCTATATGGACCGGGAAACCCGGACCTATCCCAAGGACCAGCCCTACATTCACCGTCTGACCCGCATGGGCGTAGCGGCAACCGAGCGCGGCAAAGGGTTGGCTTTCCTCAACGAGGTCAGCGCCCTAATCTGGAGCGGATCCGTCGACAACTGGCATGAAGGCGACCACATTGCCGAGGCCACCCGCAGGGCAGGCCTCGACCCCGCCGAGATCGCCACCATTGTAGATTCAGAGGCTGAGCGCCTGCATCAGATCATCGAGACCAACCAGATCGACCAGCGCAAGGCCGGTCACTATGGCGTGCCGATGATGGCCTTCAATGACGAGCCCTTCTTTGGGCAGGACCGCTATGACCAGTTCCGCTGGCGGTTAGGCCAGCAGGGCCTGAAGGCCCGAGTTTAAGGCACGGGCGGATCTGTGAAGGATCCTGCAGCCAGCACCACCTCGTCCGGGGTCGATAGCATCTGCTGATAGGCCTTGGGCGGATAGGCCATGTGCGGTTTAGCCGGATCATAGGGCGGCTGGGGCACGGGGCTTGGCCCGCTATACGCGGTCGGCGCCTTGAACAGCGCAGCTTCCGCATCTGAGATCCCGGCCTTGGCCAGGACTGCGGGATCCACCCAGTGGTTGGGATCAAGTGGCTTGCCAGGGGTCGCTACTTCCAGGGTCATCTGATCAGGCCCCGCGAAATAGATCGACTGGCACATGCCATGGTCGATGGGACCGATGACATTGACACCGTGGGAGCGGATACGATCGCGCATGGCGATCAGGTCGGCATGACTGTCGGCCCGGAAGGCCAGATGCTGCAGGGTACCGGGCGCACTGACGCCAGCACCATTTCCGGCATGGGTTATCCCCACTTCGATAGGGATGTCATCGACCTTTGGCAGCTGCACAATCGAGAAATAGCTATGGTCATTCATCCGGAGGAAGGCATGCAGGCCACCCGGAACCCCGTGCATGTCGAACAGAGCAACCAGGGGACAGCCCATGACTTCGGAGAAAAAGGCGATGTGCTTTTTGATATCGCCAGCCATGAAGGCCAGGTGATGAATGCCGGTTGGATGCTGGCTCATGTTTCCTCCGAAATGCCCGCCTAGACCATTAGGGCCTGGACGGTTGCAAACATAAGCCTAAGTCTTCAAGTCGAAGACGTCCAAGGGGGGATTTCAAATGACCGTGGTCCGTGAGCCTTATGGTTTTGTCCATGCCGACAATAGCCGCCTGAAAGAGGTCTATGGCGGCCCCTCCGGCCAGGTCTTCGTGGAATGCATGCGCATCCGCCCAGATGACGTGGAGTCAAAAAGTGTCATCCTGTTCAGCCATCCGGTGGGCGGTGGATCCTTCCTGCCTCTGGTCTCTGCCCTGGCCCATGCAGGCCGCCATGTCATCTACTGCAACCCGCGCTATCGAGGGAATGACACCGCCCTGATCATGGAGAAGTGCGTTCTGGATCTAGGTGCCTGCATCGCCGATCTGAAGACGCGATTTGGCTATGAGAAGGTCATCCTCGGCGGCTGGTCTGGGGGTGGCTCACTCTCGTTATTCTATCAAGACCAAGCCGAGCGGCCGAGCCTTACGACCACGCCGGCTGGAGACGAGGTTGACCTAACCGCCGTCGGCCTGATCCCTGCTGACGCCGTCATGTTGCTGGCCGCCCACATCAGCCGGTCCGTGACCATGACCGAATGGCTCGATCCCTCCATCCTCGACGAGGACAAGCCCTTTGAGCGAGACTTAGATCTAAACATCTACGACCCAGCCTGCCCCAACCAGCCCCCCTATTCCGACGCCTTTGTCGCTCGCTTCCGGCAGGCGCAGATCGACCGCAACCGCCGGATCACCGCCCGCGTGCAGGCTGAGTTGGCGCAAATCAAGGCAGGGCCCGATCCCGACGCCGAGCGCTGCTTCGTCACCTATGGCACCATGTCAGACGTTCGCTGGATGGATCCAGCCCAGGACCCGTCGGACCGTAAACCGGGGACCTGCTATTTGGGCGATCCCCGCATCGTCAATGATGGCCCGGTCGGTCTTGGCCGGTTCTCGACCCTGAGGTCCTGGCTGTCCCAATGGAGTTATGACGAAAGCCGCGCCAATGGTCTGGTCAATGCGGCGAACATGTCCTGCCCCGTCCTGGTGATCAACAAT
>CAITHQ010000305.1 GCA_903892305.1 uncultured Alphaproteobacteria bacterium | reverse complement strand
CCATTGATTCCAGTGTTTCAGGGGCCACATGGAAGATCCCCCCCAGGTTCCGCAGTTCGTTACGTAAGCCCATGATTCAACAAGGCTGACCTGTCGAAAAATGTGACTACAGTGGTTATTTTGGCGTCTTTATTTCGAGTGCGGTGAATAAATCGAGCTGTTCTGGGGTGGTTTTGCTGACACCCTTGAAGTCTTTGCTGCCCACCTTTGCATGATGCTGCTGAATCCTCCTCAGGATCTCCAGCGCCTTGCTCGGGCTCGCATTGCTTCCGTTGGCCTTGAGTCGCATCCTCATGATGCGGTAGAGCACCAGTGCCATAAAGCAGATCAGTGCATGAGCGCGGATACGTTCGGGTAATCGATGGTAGACCGGGGCGATCTCAAGATCTGATTTCAGGACTCTAAACCCCCGCTCAATGTCGGCGAGACTCTTGTATCGGTAGACGATCTCCTCCGCCTTGAAATCCCCGACATTGGTCAGAAGAGCCAGCTTGCCATCAAATCGTTCAGCCTTGGTGATGGCTGCTTCATCGACCTCATAGCTGAACAGATCGGCCTGAAAATCAGCCTTGATGAAACGAGTGAGCTCGGCTTCGGCGACAGAGCGCTGGAAGCGGCTGTAGGCGCCACGATCAGAGGCTCTGCGCCCCTTTTCGGTGAGGCCTTCATCCTGAGCATTGAGCTTGCTGACCAGCTTTTCTGCAAAGTCCACTTGCTCCTGTATCCGTTTTCTCCGGCGAGCCGATTGCTCTTTGGCTCGCTCAGGATCATGAGCGACCACCAGGCGGTGGCCGGCGAAAGTGGCTTCGGCAAGACCCTCTTCAAATGTCAGCGTCTCAAAGATATCATTCAGATCCTGGTAGCGCCTGGCGGGAACCGCCAGGATGAACTGAAGCTTTCGCGTTTTATCCTCAGCCAGCTTGGTGATTTCTGCCACGTTCTCAAGGCTCAGAAGGCCTCTGTCAGCGACCAGGATGACGCGCTCAACAGGGAAACGGGCCAGCACCTGGGTGACCATGGACTGCAGGGTTTTGGTCTCGGCCATGTTGCCGGGGTGAACGGTGTGCATCAGTGGAAGCCCATCGGCACTCTGGACGACGCCAAGAACAAACTGGCGAGCGATGCCTCCGGTCTCTTTGTTCATTCCATGGGCACGGAGGTCATCTTCGACTTTCCCCTCACCGTGAATCCGTACGGTGGTCAGATCATAGAAAACGACAGAGAGCTGCTGATCCAACAGGGGCCGCATCTGTTCAGCCATGAGGCTCTCGACCACTTCGGCGTTATCCATAAGGGCATCCATGGCCCGAAGAAGGTGATCGTGAGAGACCACCTCGGGCATGTGGGGTATGGAAACCGTTTCCAGCCATTCAAGGCAACCGAGTTTTGAGTCTGGCGCGCAGAGACGGTTGAACACCATGGCGCGAACCATGGCTTCCGCGTCGAAGGAGCGACGGGAGGATCGGAGTGCCTTCTGGATGACTTTGGAGAAACCGAGCTGATGCCACAATTCGTGCAGCATGAAGACATCACCAAATGCCTTGGCGCTCTCGTATTCGGGCGTGAATGCATCGCTCGTGGTTTTGCCTATGGCCCGATTAAGGCCATTGATCAGGGGTTCGAGGTCTTTGGGTTCGAGTTGATCGAGGCGACCCAGGTTGGCGATGACCTTTTGACGCACAGAGCCTGTATCGGTCCGAAAGGACTCGACGAGCTGGAGATAACTTCTTCCGCCTGAACGGGTGATGCGTGTATACATGTGCCCACGATATCACGCCTATCACTTGCCTATCAAGGGCCTGAATCTAACGGCGTGACACTACAAGAAAGCCCGAAATCCACACCGAATCGGACTCTAACCCATTGATTTGTTTAGGGCGTCAACCACTGAAACCCGACAAAACGGTTGGGGAAGTGCGGAACTTGGGCTGCCCCTACGACTCATGCAGATCTCGAGGTTGTGCGCAACGACGAAGGATTTCCAGTCGTGACTGCTTTACTGGCAACCCTGAGATGTGGGTGGTGTCTGTCACCCAGACTTGATTGAGATTCTCGACATCAAAGTTCTGTTGAAGCTGATTCGAAGCCACGCACGGGGGACAACCCTCACATGATCCTTGATGAACGGGTACCTT
>CAITHQ010000304.1 GCA_903892305.1 uncultured Alphaproteobacteria bacterium | reverse complement strand
TAGCCCCCATAGGCATTGGCCTTGCACCATGCCCGACCGGCCCTGTCCTCCGCCGCCAGCATGGCGCAGGTTTCAGCCAGATCGCCGCGAAAAGCGTCAAATCCCCGATCGGTGGCGAGGGAGGCCTCATAGACCTGGGTAACGAAGAGGGGCCGTGTGACCATGCGAGGGCGCTAATGCTGTCTGGAACTGTTGTCAAAGCTTCGCTTGTTTAGCCTAGACCCGGCCTCTAGCACGTCTTCATCGGTCGCCAGAGGATTCTATAGGTTTCATGTCGCGTTCTGCCCTTGCTGCCCTTTGTCTCTTCGCGCTCTCCATCAGCCCTCTTGCCCAGGCGGCGCCGGTCAAACCCAAATTGATCCTGGCCATCAGCGTCGATCAATTCAGCGGCAATCTTTATGACGATTGGCGCAGCCAATATGTGGCTGGTCTGGGTCGTCTATCGCAGGGCGTGATCTATACCAGCGGCTATCAGACCCATGCGTCCACAGAGACCTGTCCAGGCCACTCGACCCTGTTGACCGGCAAGCATCCCAACAAGACCGGCATTGTCGCCAATGCTTACAAGGATCCGGTGACGGGCAAGCCGGTCTATTGCGTGAACGACCCTTCAGTGGTCCTGGCCCATGATCCCAAGGCCCAGCCCGTCGGTCCTGGGCGTCTTCTTGCCACTACCTTGGGCGACTGGCTTAAGGAGGTCTCGCCGCAGAGTCGCGTCGTTGCCGTCTCCTCCAAGGATCGCGCCGCCATCACCATGGCCGGGCATAAGGCGGATGGAGTGTTCTGGCTGATAGAAGGCAAGGGCTTTTCGACCTTCATGGCTCCAGGCGCAGATGCGACAAAGGCCCTAGCACCCCTGGCAGCATATAATGCGGAACTGACGCCGGTTTGGACCAAGCGTCCGACCTGGACCTATCTGCACGCAGACTGCAAGGCCAAGGCCGCCGACTGGAAAGTAAATGGCCAGAGCTTTGAGTCCCGTTTGCCGCCCACAGGCTGGGGCCAGTCCGATGATCCTGTGGTGATCAAATCTCAGGTTCTGGCTTCCCCCATGGCCGACGAAATGACGGGCGAGGCCGCCCGTCGCTTGATCCGCGCTTACAAGCTGGGCAAGGGGCCGGCCCCAGACCTTCTGGCTGTCAGTTTCTCTGCCACTGACTTTGTCGGTCACCGGTATGGAACCCGTGGTCCGGAAATGTGCGAACAGATGCACAGGCTCGATGAGACCATTGGCCGTTTGCTGGCCGATTTGGACAAGCTCAACATTCCCTACTTGGTCGTGCTGAGCGCCGACCATGGCGGCTCGGACTTTACCGAACGCCTTCAGACCGAGGGTTATCCCATGGCAAGGCGGGTCTCATCGGCGGCGGTTATGGCGCGGGTGAATTCAGCGCTTATGGCTGAGCTTGGCCTGAAGACACCACCTCTCGGTGGCTCGTTGGAAGAGTCCGAGGTGATTGGCGTTCCCGATGCTGACAAGGATCGTGTGGCTGACGCCGCCGCGCGCATTCTATCGGCTCAGCCTGAGGTCGCCGGTGCCTTCACCCAAAAGGACCTCTTGGCCAGCCCTGTGCGCCAGGGCGTTCCGCCAGACGAGCTGACCCTGAAGGAGCGGTTTTCCCTGAGCACTTATGCCGGGCGTTCGCCCGATGTGCTAGCGGCCGTCAAGCCGCAATCGACCTTGTCGCCGGGTATGCCGGGGGTGCTAGTGTCCAGTCATGGCTCGCCTTGGGACTATGATCGCCGGGTGCCCATGCTGTTCTGGTGGCCGGGCGTGAAGCCTGAGGCGCGCTTCCTGCCGGTCGAAACCGTGGATATCGCCCCAACGTTGGCAGCGGCTTGGGGTCTGACGCCGCCGGCGGATGTGGATGGTCGGTGCCTGGCCCTTGCGAGCGAGCGGCCCTGCTGAGGCTGAGGTCTAGGCCAGGATATCGAGAAGGCTCTGTTGCATCTCGTCGGCAGTTTTAATAACGGCAATATTGGCCTTGAACGCCGTGGAGGCGGAGATTTGCTCAACAACCTCTACCGCGAGATCGACATTTGAATTGGGATCCCCGAGCATGGCAGTCCGCTGGGCTGAGGCTTCAAAGCGCTGGCTGGCGGCGAAAAGGCCGTATTGGGCTGTGGCGATTGGATTCATGAACGGGTCCTCTGAGCCCAATCTGCCTGGATTTAGGTAAAAGCTTTCCCATCGAACATGATGAATCCTTTCACTTATTTCGACCCTGTATCATTTTCAGATTGTGATAGCCTTGTGCCTCATTCCGACCTCAAGGGGCGTCACATGAAAACTCTTGTTCTGACTATGGTTTTCGCACTTTCCAGTGTCGTGGCCCTGGCGGCTGCCCCCGTGCAAACCAAGACTCAAATCTGCTTGGACGTTTCTGGGTCAACCTTGCCCGTGGTCTGCACCGTGCCCAGCAGCCGTCTCGACCGCCGCGAATACCACTGTCAGTGCCCACAGGGCCTAAGGGTGGACGTGGACATTTGCCCCACAGGGGTGAAGGCCCCCATCGAAAACCTCGCCCTCGACCATGTCAGGCGCGTGGCCGCCCGGGATGGCAGCCTGTTGGGCGACCACATTGGCGATCGCCCGATCTGCGTAGACCCTCGCAATCCCTAGAGCGAACCCTTGCCTAGGGCGGCATAGGTCAGCTTCTGGAAGATCGGCAGGGCGGCGCGGCCGCCCATGCGCTGACCCGTGGCCAATTGGCTGGCAGCTTCAGGGCTCAGATCCATAGAATTCTGGATCAGATAGATCAGCACCATGTCCTCTTCAGGGTCTGCCTGCCACCAGGTCCCAAAGGCACCTGGCCAGCCGAAGGAGCCGTTGGAGCCTGCGCCCATCCAGGCCTGCTTTTCGGCGTCAGTGATCACCGAAACCCCAAGGCCAAAGCCCTGCCCCATCCAGAATGGAATGCCCATGAACGGGATTTCCCTCTGTTCTGGGGTCAGGCGGTTTGCCACCATTAGGTCAAAGGTCTCGGCCGAAATGAGC
>CAITHQ010000303.1 GCA_903892305.1 uncultured Alphaproteobacteria bacterium | reverse complement strand
GTTCTTTGAGGCAAACGGGATAGAGATGCACCCAGATTACTGGATGCGCCTTCCTTGGCCTCCGTAGCCTCACTGACGCCCTTCTCGGCCCGGAGCTATCTCCGGGCCTTTTTCGTATCCAAGGCCATCAGGCGGCCTCAGCAGGCGTTTCTAAAAGGGCATCGTGTCGTCAATCGGTGCCTTGCTGTCGGGGACAGCCTGCAAGGGGTCTCTGGGCGGCCCTGACACCCTCGTGACCTGAGCGCCGGGGAAGCTGGCCTTGGCCGCAGCCAGAGCGGGGTATGCAGCCAACAGGCGAGCGATCTCATCCATCGTGTAAATCTCGACGTGCCTGCCCTGCGCTGCGACCAGCCGCAGGTCCATGTCATTCCTGACGATGGCCACCACCGTCCCATCGGGCGTCACCCCCTCCCACACCTCAGGGGCCAGCGTGTCAGCGCCAGCAGCGTCCGCAGCCCTGTCCAGAGCCCTGTACGCCCTAAGCATCCGATCAGCCTCGCGCAGCACGTCCTGAAGATCCCCATGCCACATCGCCTGATTGAGCAGGTAGCGCTGCCGGTCGAACTTCTCCCGCAGCCCAGCGTCAACCAGAAGCCTAAGCCGATCCCTCCCCCACCGCTCCTCCGTCCTGATCGCCAGCATGTCCACATCGTCCAGAGCCTCACGCCCTGTGATGTAGGTTCCGACCGTCTCCTGCCATG
Source organism: uncultured Alphaproteobacteria bacterium (assembly GCA_903892305.1). Classification (GTDB taxonomy): domain Bacteria; phylum Pseudomonadota; class Alphaproteobacteria; order Caulobacterales; family Caulobacteraceae; genus Phenylobacterium. Next base: position 5,831 of record CAITHQ010000303.1, on the reverse strand, counting down.
GAGGCGAGACGAACCCAGAAACCGGAATGCCAAAGTTATGCTTTTGCTTCGTGCCGTTCTCGAATTTAGGCTTGGCCATGTTGATCTCCTAAATGCTTAGTTACTGTTTGCTTAATCCAGTCGATAATTTCTGGGTGGTGTTCCCCGAGCAAACCCGCATCCTTGTTTCGGGCAAGACGCCCATCCTTGAAACCAACCTGCCAAAGATTCTTGGGCCCAACCTCATCACGGAACAGCTTCATGCTGGTCCACCCGCTCTGACACCAGCCCTCCACCTTCACCAAGGTCCAGACCCCGTTGACGCCAAGTTCAACCTCATCCACCCGCTTCACCAAACTCCTGTTTCCAACCTTGCGTCTCTGCCTGCCTCGCATCGCAACCTCCTCACCTTCGGGAGTCGCTATCTTACTAAAGGTTTTCTGTTTGTCCATCACCTGCTCCTGCTGGTCTGTTTTCTTCGTTTACTCCCGGGAGGGGGAGCGCCCCCAAGGCGCGACCCCCGACCCCTACCTTACTAACGTTAGTAGGGTGGACCTACCTCCGTAAGACTTCCGTAAGATTCTTCAATGATTTCAATGGTGTTTTTTTGAACCTCCGTAACCTCCGTACCAACCTCCGTAAACAACCTCCGTTAATGATTTCAATGACTTATCTGTTTTTACGGAAGTCTTACGGAGGTTGAACGGAAGTTACGGAGGTTGCCTATTCGATACTTCCGGTGACCTTCAGGCCCTGCATCTTCGTCACCTTGCTGACCGTGTCGTAAGAAAGAACGGTCGGATCGCCGGTCTTCAACCATGTTTCAATCATCATTGCGCCGACCTCCGGCGGCACGCCAAAGCGAGCCTTGATCAGGTCTGGGGCATACCTTCCCTTGAGCTTCGTCTGAGGCATGGAGGACCACGGCTTGCCTGAGTTCCATGCGTTGCTGATCTCGCTCAGGATCTTCCTGCACACGTCCTTGGGAGGCCATACATCCTTCTTCTTGGCCTGTTGCTCGCATGAGATCGCCACGAGGCTTTTGGTCGCCTTGATGTCTCCCACGGCTACCTCGACGAGCTCGAAGGACTGCTTCCAGCCGTCCTGAGCCGCCTTGATCTTCTTGGCCGTCATTGTCCCGATCATGTCTCCTTCGTCGCGCTCGATCCCGAACAGGAAGTCTCCTGCGCCGTCGAAGACGGTGGATCCGCGCATGTTGCCCTGACGTGACGTGTGGTGAACACCGATGACCGTCGCCCCGAAGGTCTCTCTGACCTCGTCGCACGCCTTGATGAAGAGCGTCATATCCTTCTGTAGGTTCTCGTCTGCGCCGGGGAGCACCCGGCTGACCGTATCGACGACGATCATGACAGGGAGCTCGCCCAGCTGCTCGCAAAGGGTGTTGATGGTCAGCAGCAGCTTGTTCACATCTGTGTCGAGCATGAAGTTGATCGTCTGCCTGATCAGGTAGAAGGGGGCGTCATCCGCCCTCACACCGAGGTGGTTCTCCCAAGCCCTGAGGCGGAACTTGATGTCACCCACGCCCTCGGAGCTGATGTAGATCACGGGGCCCTTTCGGGCGATCTTGCGGCCCCACCAGTCCTCAAGGCCGCAGGCGATGCTGAGGGCTTGCCCAAGGGTGATGAATGACTTGCCGCAGCCGGGAGGCCCGAAGACGAAGCCAAGGCCCCTGTCGATCACCATGCCGTCAATGAGCCACTCGGGATCGGGGAGGTTCTTGATCGCTGTCACTGAAAGGAGCTCGTAAAGGGATGGCCCTATGTCTTGGGGCTGGGCGGCTTCGCCCTGCTGTTGCTGGGCTTCGCCGCCCTCACGAAGAGGGAGGCTAGGCTTCAGTGGCTGCTTGGGGAGTGGAGGGGATCCGGCATGGTCCTTGACCTTCCCATCCCACTGGGCGAGTGCCGCTTGGAACTTTTGCCTGAGCAGGCTGACGCCCCTGCCTTCGCGCTCAAGCAAAATATGATTGGGTGTGCCGGGCTCCCTGATCCGTGACTTCGCGGCGCGCTCGTATGCTACGAAAGTCTCACGGAGCATGGTGTCAAATTCTAACTGCCCCGGAGATATGGGGCAGTTACGATATTCATCGACTACCCGCGCCCAGACCATCTTGGCCATGTAGTCTTCGCGCCCGTCAATCATGCGCCCGAAGGCGTCTGTGGTTGTGCTCGGCGTGTTTGTGCGCTGTGCCGGGCTATTGGTTGTGCCGGTGGATCCGCCGTGCTCTTGGGCGAGGATCGTGATTTGATCGCAGAGCCAGCGGGGTGCTGGCGCAATCTCAAGGGACCAAGGCTCACACCCTTCCTTCCAACGGTATGGGGTGCCTGATTCGTGCATGGAGGGCGGCAGCATGGCAAACCCGCCTTGACCGCGAATGTCTACGCCGATCGAGGTCTTGCAGGTGGGTGGGGTCCATCCCAGAGGCGCGCGGAAGAACAGTTGAACGCCACCCCCGCCCGTTTCCTGCTCGACCGTGTCGAGTTCGCCTGCGGACACTTGCATGTGCGACATTTCGTCCCACCAAGCCTGCGCGCGAATATTCTTGTGCAAATCTAGATCAACGACGAAGACGCCAGACGAGCAGGCGCCAGCGATGACACCCATGTTGTAGCGCCGTGCGTGCTCGCCATTGTCTCCATACCAGCGTTCGAACGTGAAGTCCGGGGCAAGCTCGTGCTCGAGCTCTCGCCACTTGGGGAGGGCTGGGCGCTTCCACTGCGTCTTGTTTTCTGAAGGCTTCATCGCGGGGACGACCTGAAGGCCGGTCTCGCGATACATCTTGGCCCACTCAGTGGGGTCGGCAAAGTCTGGGTCAAATGACATTTCTGGTCTCATTGAGCTCACTTCGTTGCTGCATACCAAGCCATGAGGGCCGCATCAGCGCGCCCATCGTCTTTCTTTCGAATGAACATTCCTGCGTAATTGGGGAACAGCTCCATCGCTCTTTGACGGGATCCATCTTTCCCCCCGCGCGCACCTGCCGCTTTCTGCCACACCTGCGGAGTGACAATATCGACAGGAATCAACATAGTGGCGAGAACGCCCTCAATGATGCCGACGCTGCGACCAAAAGAGAACACGGAAGTAACCCCCTGTCCCGGCATTGCCCCAACTCGCTCTAGTACGGCACGGGATACTTTGCCCGCGAGCCCCATTGCGATTGCGACCCCAACGGGGTTGACCTCGTTCTTGGTTTTGTTGTTGCGCCTTACCTCGAGGATAGGCATGTCCATGATGGAAAGATGCCCTTTTTCTGCGTCGAGAAAAGCAATAGCGCCAGACAAGCCGGGGTCGATGCCGATATAGATCATGTTGATTCTCCCCGGTTCTGACTGTCGAGTTGATCAAAATGCTTGACGCTGATGCGCCCATCCGAATCCATAATCAGGCCCCACCTCCACTTGTGCGGGACGTGATTGCGCTGCCGCCACTTGCGGCGAGCCCAGTAGGAAACACCCTGCCGCTCGGCGAGGGTGTCAATGAGGTTCCAGTTGATTTCTGATTTGTTCATGCGCCCAGACTTGGACAAAAATTCCAATGTGTCAATCTGTAGAAGGTGAAAAATTAGGGTTGACGAATTTCCGCGACTCGTTCAGTCTGGCATCAGATCAACCGAGCAAATCACATGACCAGCCCAACTAACCCCTTCGATGCCTACGGCATCCAGCATCTTTCTCCCTCAGCATGTAACACATTCATAGGCTCTCCAGCCTCGTTTGTGCTTGAGCGTTTAATGGGCCAGAGGTCTCAAGTGGGCGCTGCTGCACACCGAGGCACTGCGGTGGAAGACGGTGTCGTTCAAGCCTTGCTGAACGATTTGTCAGACGCTGAGGGCATCAAAATCGCGCAGGATACATTTAGCCGTCTTACATCGTTGAGCGGCGATCCGCGCCGTGGCAAAGAGGCTGAGGCTGTCCCTGAGATGGTGAAGCAGGCCCTTGGCGAACTTCGCCCATATGGCAAGCCATCATCGACACAGGGTAAAATCTCTTGGGATGTTGAAGGCCTCGCTGTGCCGATCATAGGCTTCTATGATGTTGCATGGGAGCAGCACGGGATCCTTCTTGATCTGAAGACAACGCACGCGCTGCCCTCGAAGATCAAGGTCAATCACGCCCGTCAGGTGGCTCTGTATGCTGCCTGCCTCGGCGACAAGATTGACGCACGGCTAACCTACATCACGCCAAAGAAAGTGATGACGTATCAGCTGGAGAATGTACCGGAACATGTACAGGCCTTGGAGCGCATTGCGTTTACGATCCAGCGGTTCCTCGCGATCAGCGATGATGCGAAGGTGCTGGCCTCGCTGGTGGTGCCTGACACCGACAGCTTCTATTTCTCGGATCCTGTGACACGCCAAGCGGCGTTTGAAGTGTGGGGGTTGTGATGATTAATAATAAAGAAGCCAAAAACAAATGGTGCCCTATGGTTCGCGATTATTCTGAATCTGGCTCATCATGTAATTCAAGCTCAAACATTCCAAAAGGAAGAAATCCAGAATGGTCTAGGTGCATTGGATCAGAATGCATGATGTGGAGATGGTTTCTTGCATACGAGGACGATAACGATAAAGCTATCCTCGAAGGCTACTGTGGCCTCGCAGGCAAGCCTAACGACCTCTGATAAAGTTCTGCCCGAGTGGGCGAAGGCAAGCGTCTGGCCAGACAGGCGCATTTGGTAAAAGGAAAACGCAAATGGGTCTCGGTCTTAAAATCAACTCAGGTGGTAAAGACTTTCTGCCGATCATCAAGTACGACGCCCGCGCTGGGCGCGTGTTTCGTGTCGATAGGGCTGACGGTATCTCCACCCCGGTGGACATCACCAAGAAGTTCAAGGCTGTATTCGACTTTGAGAATGTTGAAGTCGGTTACATCAATTTCGCGACTGGCTCGGCACCCGACTTCGTCATGGTTCCGCTTGGGTCTGCGCTTCCTGCTTGCCCGTCTGAGAATCACAAGCAGGGGATGCGGATGGTAGTGAAGCTGTCTGAAGCCTGCGGCGGTGATTGCCGTGAGCTTGCAGGCACGTCAGGGGCGTTCCTGACCAGCGTCTCGAGGCTCCATGATGAATACCTCGCTGGCCTTGTTCAGAACCCCGGCAAGCTTCCTGTCGTGTCACTGATCGACACCATTGGGATCGAGAGCGGATCCGGCGCTCGCAAGTCCACCAACTACAGCCCTGTCTTTGAGATCAGCGGCTGGGTGTCTCGTCCCAAGGATCTGGGGCCGAATGAGCGGTCTTCTGAGCCTGCGGCAGCACCTGCTAGGTCTGCGCCGCCTTCTACTGGCTCTGCCCGCGCTCCTGCCCCTGTTCCTCGCTCGCCCGAGCCAGCGCTGGCTGACAGCGAAGACTTCGGCTAATCAACCGGGGGTGCCTCCGGGCACCCCCACCCGAAAGGAGCTTAAATGCGTTTTGAAATCATCCTGAACATGCCCACCAGAGGCGGTTTCGATAAAATCAGTGAGCCAATTCACCGGATCATTGTTGAGCACCCCGCCAAATCTCTTGAAGACTTTGTGCATGTTCTCATGAACTATGACTTCGTCATCGTCGAAGAGTTTTACCCTGACCCAGTTACTAAAGCGTACAAAAGCCATGGGCTGATCGCCCTCAACCACCGATACGTCGGCAAAATCAAACAATGGGACAGAAAGCAATGAACCACAAAGACGTGCTCTACAAAGCAGCGGCCATACTCAATGAACGTGGCGCAGCATATGGTGACATCAAAGATGTCTTCAGCCACGCAGCGCAAATAGCTTCGCTGATCAGCGGCAAAGACTACAATGAATACGACATTTCTGTGGTGATGGAGGCGATAAAACTGGCAAGAC
>CAITHQ010000302.1 GCA_903892305.1 uncultured Alphaproteobacteria bacterium | reverse complement strand
GCCGCAGCCCTGACAAATGGGCGACAGATCACCGACATCACATCGACAAAGCCCACCATGATCCGCACTGCCGGCCAAGCCCAGGCCGAGGACATAGTCGTCGGAAGTGGCTATCTTGCGCATCACACCCCCCGACGAGGCCTGCATGCCCATCCCTGTCCTCCTCGACACTGACATTGGCACCGACATTGATGATGCCTGGGCCCTGGCCATGCTGCTGGCCTCACCAGAGCTGGATCTGAGGCTAATCACAACCGTCAGCGGCGAGACCGACTATCGCGGCGGGCTTTGCGCGCGGCTTCTGGCGGTTGCCGGGCGGACAGACATTCCCATCGGCCTGGGGATTAGCGGGCCCCTGCGGGTGCCGCCGACCATGCAGGGTCGACCCCAGGGGGGCTGGGCCGACGCCCGCGACCTTGCGAGCCACCCCACTGTGCATGCCGACGGGGTCCAGGCCCTGATTGATGCCATTGAAGCGGCGTCCGAGCCGCCGGTGGTCCTGGCCATTGGGCCTCTGACCAATATTGCTGAGGCCCTGAAGCGGGCACCGCACATTGCCAGCAAGGCTCGGTTCGTGGGCATGCACGGAGCTGTGCGGGTGGGCTATCGCCCGGAGTCTGCGCCAACCCCAGAATATAACGTCCTAGCCGATGTCGCGGCAGCCCAGGCGGTGTTTGAAGCGCCCTGGGACAAGACCATCACCCCCCTCGACACCTGCGGTTCTGTCGTGCTGCGCGGCGCGGCCTATGCCCGGGTTGCGGCCCATGCTGAGGCCTGGCCACACGGTCTGGCCGCTGCGGTGCTGGAAACCTACCGTCTGTGGCTGCCCGCCGTAGGCCGCAATCCCGAGCGCTGGCACTATCGCTCCACCGTGCTGTTCGACACCGTAGCGGTCTATCTCGCCTTCTCCGAGGACGGGCTAGAGATGGAGACTCTGCCGATCCGCGTGGCCGCCAATGGCCTGACCACCATCGACCCAACCGGTCATCCCGTGCGTATTGCCGCAGGGTGGCGCGACTATGCGGCCTTTGAGGACCTTCTGGTGGAGCGGCTTTGCCAATAGGGGTTCTGCACGAAAGCTTCCACGGCTGGAACCCGATAACAATCTAATGTCTTCAAATGTGGCATCGACGATGACCAGGGTCACCGAGCCCTGCAAACATGAAAACGCCCCCCGCCCTTTCGGACGAGAGGCGCATTCAATCAAGGGGCTAGAACGCCTTAGCCGTTGCGGAAGGTCGCAGTCAGGGACTGGTCTTCCGGCATTTCACGATACTGACGCAGCTCATTGCGGCCGACCACCATGTGGTGGACTTCGTCCGGACCGTCTGCAATGCGCAGGGTGCGGGTGTTGGCGTACATGCGGGCAAGGGGGGTGTGCTGAGACACGCCGAGGGCACCGTGCATTTGGATCGCCTGATCAATGATCTGGCAGACCCGCTCGGGCACCATGGCCTTGACCATGTGGATCCAGACGCGGGCTTCCTGGTTACCCAGGACGTCCATGGCCTTGGCTGCCTTGAGAACCATCAGGCGCATGGCTTCGATATCGATGCGCGCGCGGGAGATGATTTCCAGGTTGCCACCCAGTTGCACGAGAGGCTTGCCAAAGGCAGTACGGGTCAGGCCGCGGGCGACCAGCAGGTCCAGGGCCTTTTCAGCCGAACCGATGGCGCGCATGCAGTGGTGGATACGGCCGGGACCGAGGCGCAGCTGAGAAATTTCAAAGCCACGGCCTTCGCCGAGCAGCATGTTGGACGCCGGCACCCGGGCATTATCGAACACGATATGCATGTGACCGTGCGGTGCATCGGGATCGCCGAACACGTGCTGGGGTCCGATGATCTTCACACCAGGGGTGTCGGTGGGCACCAGGATCTGTGACTGGCGCAGATTGGGCGGGCCATCCGGGCTGGTCTGGACCATGGTGATCATGATCTTGCAGCGCGGGTCGCCTGCACCTGAGATATAGTGCTTCTCGCCATTGATGACGTATTCGTCGCCAACCAGTGTGGCGCGGGTATTGACGTTCTTAGCGTCGGAAGAGGCCGAGTGCAGCTCGGTCATGGCAAAGGCCGAACGGATCTTGCCCGCCAGCAGGGGCTCGAGCCACTGCTTCTTCTGAGCCGGCGTGCCGACCCGTTCCAGGACTTCCATATTGCCGGTATCAGGCGCGGCGCAGTTCATGCACTCCGACGCCATGCGGTTCTTGCCCAGCTCAACGGCGATATAGGCATAGTCGAGGTTGGAAAGACCTTCGCCGGTCTCGGCGTTCGGCAGGAAGAAGTTCCACAGGCCTTCAGCCTTGGCCTTATCCTTGGCCGCTTCCAGCACTTCCAGCTGGCCGGGGGCATAGGACCAAATGTCGGTCTTGCCGTGACCCAGGCGCTCGAACTCGGCGGACATAGGGTTGACGGTTTCCCGAATGAACCGCTTCACGTGGTCCAGCAAAGGCATGGCCTTGGCGGACATCCGCAGATCGTTCAGGTCGTCCATCGGGTTCAGCGCGAAGCTGGAATCGGCCTTGTCGGCCGTGGACACGCTCATGGTTTCACTCCCATCGGGTTTCGGTTTGGTCGCTGGTAGACTTAGCTTTGAAGCAAATCGAGGAAAAATCAAACAACTGTTTTATTACGCACCAAAGGGTCAACCCGCGTGTGCGTCGGACGCTAGGGCAAAGCCTTCATATCCCTTTGCGGCAATATCATTGCAGATCTGGCGATAGGGGCCGACCCCACCGACATAGGGCATGAAAACCCGAGGTTTTCCGGGCACGTTCGCGCCCAGATACCAGGAGTTGGCCTGTGGATAGAGGGTCATGTCAGCCACCTCATTCACATGGGCCACCCAGCCGTTCTCAGCCTCGGGGGTTGCCTCGATTACGCCGATCTGACGCTGGTTCAGATAGCCAATGCAATCGGTAATCCAATCCACGTGCTGCTCGATCGACACCATCATGTTGGACAGCACCGAGGGGCTGCCCGGGCCCGTGACCATGAACAGGTTGGGGAAACCGGCCACCATGAGGCCCAGATAGGTTTTGGGGCCATCTGCCCATTTTTCCCGCAGACGCTCCCCTGCCCGGCCCTGGATGTCGATATTGTTCAGGGCTCCGGTCATGGCGTCAAAGCCGATGGCATAGACAATGGCGTCGAATTCATAATCAGCCGTCGCCGTCCGAACCCCCGTCGGGGTGATGGCCGTAATGGCCCCCTTGGTCAGATCGACCAGGGTGACGTTGTCGCGGTTGAAGGTCTCATAATACCCTGTATCGACGCAAAGCCGCTTGGTTCCGAAGGGATAGCCCCGGGGGCAGAGGACTTCGGCGGTTTCAGGGTCCTTGACGATGCCGCGTATCTTGTCGCGCACAAATTCGGCGGCGAGGTCGTTGG
>CAITHQ010000301.1 GCA_903892305.1 uncultured Alphaproteobacteria bacterium | reverse complement strand
TCGGTGAAGGCGAAAGCCAGGTGATGGTCGATGCCGCGCGCCCGCTCTGGATCCAACAGGACGCGCAGTTGCTGCAGGCATTGGCGGGGGGGCAGGGCGGCCAGGACTGGCGCGCGCAGGCGATGCTCGCGCAGGCGCGATAGCGAGGTTGAGCCTTCGATGTCCCGGGCGCGTGTCAGGCACCAGTTGCGGATATTAGCCGCAGTGCTCCCATAACCGATATCACGCAGCACGCTTGCCAACAGCTGGCGATCTTCGTCTGCAGCAGCTGTCCCGTTGGCGAGCCATGTGGCGAGTTCCAGGGCCCATCGCAAATCGCCCTTGTTTTGGGCAGCTTGGGCCTGAGCGCGCACCGTCGCGGGCCCACCAAACCCGGCCACCATGCGATCGGCCCGTTCCACGGGCTCCAAGGGGAAAAGTCGGGCGGTGTCATCGTCGAACCAGCCACGCACCCCTGCCGCGATCTGGCGGACATGGTGTTCGGCCACGCCGTAGAACTCACTGGTCAGATAATCATCGTCGCAGGTAGGTGGCAGGGTGACCTTGTGGGCGATTTGGTCGGCCGTGAGACCCTGGTTCATGCCGCGAACGGTCTGGTCCCACAGCAGCTGGATCGCATCACGATAGCCGATCAGGCGGGCGCGGATTTCCTCGGCACCCGAAATTGGCGGACCATGAGCCCCCACCAGATGCTGAGGTGCCAGGTCAATGATGTGGTCGATTCCGCTCAGCAGGACCTGAGGGTCCCGGTATTCCTCGCCACGGATAGCGAAGATGTTGAACAGGGCTGGCCAGACCAGATTCTGCACGCAGACCCCGGACTCGGGGAACCAAAGGGTGAGCGAGTCGTCGGCGTCTGATGGCGCATGGGTCACCTCCACCGTCAGCCCCGCAATCGTTTCGGTTTCGCCGCCGCGCCAGGGGACGGTGACAGGTCGATAGCCGGGGGTGTAGGGCGCGTGGTCTGGATGACGGAAGGACAGGCCCAGGCCGACATTGACCACCGCATCTGGCCCCTCGAGTGGCAGGCGCAGACCAAACTGGTTTACGAGGCCGCGGGAATAGGCGGGTGCGATCTCGCTCGATACCCGCGCGAGGTTGAGGGCAATGCGTTCGTGGCCATAGACTGGCAGCGCTTGGCCAGCTTCGTCAAAGACCGCTCGTGTGCCTCCCACATAGTGGAAATGAGAATAGATCACTGCGGCGATGGGGCTATCGGTCTGGGCGCGCAACTCGCGCAGTGCGGCGGCCATTTCCTCGACGCACTCTCCAGTGTCGATGGCGATGATCCCATCAGGACCTTGGATAAAGGTCTGGTTCGAAAGGCCGTTCCCGACCAGTGTCCAGACCCCTGGTGCTACCAGGGAAAACTTTCGCGCCAGCCGTTCGGAATGCTCCAGGCTGCGCTGGTGAACACGTTGACCGTTTGGGCCGGTGACGACCACAGACGGGTCAGACTCAAAGCTCCTCATGCGGTCCTCCACTGCGACGGTTCTGTTGCAAGTGTGAACGCCGTCGCTGTGGTCTGTTTGTCATGCCCACGCCCTGGCACGCAACGCCGTTCTGGCGCCTAGGCCCCACAGCCACCTGCAAAATGCTGAAATCAACCTGTCCAGTCGGCCCGAAAATCAGCTATCGGCGACGTTCAAACGATAGCGTGGCGGGGGAAGAGGTGATGCGTATTCTGAAGGGACTGAACAAGGAGGGACATACGGTCCTGGTTGTCACCCACGACATGTCCGTTGCCGAACACTGTGAGCGGGTCATCGAGATTAAGGATGGTCGCATAATTGGAGACCGGCCTGGCCAGGGGCGGGGTGAAAGCACCCCCCAAGGCCTGCCGCCCTTCGTCCCGAGTCCGCGAAGCCAGCTGAACGCTTGGTGGGATAGTCTCAATGAAGCCTTTGCCATGGCAACTGTCTCCATGGTCGCCCATCGTCTTCGCACCTTCCTCACCATGCTCGGCATCGTGATCGGCATCGCCTCGGTGGTGTGCGTCATCGCCCTCGGCGAGGGGTCTAAACAGAAGGTCATCCAGAGCATCAGCGCCATCGGTACCAATACCCTGAATATCCGAACGGGTAGCGGTTTTGGCGATCAGCGCTCAGGGTCTGTTCGTACCCTGACCGTGGCAGACGCCGACGTGATAGCGCGCCAGCCCTATGTCGACAGCGTCACCCCAGTGGTGCAGACTAGCGTCACTGCCCGTTATCGCCAGATTTCCCTGACCGCACAGGTGACCGGCGTTGGAGCCCAGTATTTCCGTGTCAATGGCCTCGGCTTGGCCGTTGGGCGGTTCTTTGATCAAGTTTCGGTCGACGATCTTGATCAGAGTGTTGTCCTGGATGAGAATAGTGTGAACGCCCTGTTCGGCGGCGATAAAGAGGCAGCTCTCGGCAAGGTCATTCTGCTAGGTTCGGTTCCGGCCAAGGTCATTGGTGTCACCCAGAAAGCTAGCGCAGCCTTTGGCGGCCCTGGCGACACCCTTAGCATCTATATGCCCTACACGGCCGTCAATTCCAGAATGCTTGGCTCTACAATTCTGCGCAGCATCACTGTCCGGACTAGCGACAAGACCGACAATGCGGTCGCCGAAAAGCGGATCACCGATCTGCTTATCCAGCGGCATGGGGCCAAGGACTTCTTCGTCGTCAATTTCGACACCATTCGTCAGACCATAAACGCAACCACCCAGACCCTAGTCCTGCTGATCTCGGTCATCGCAGCGATCTCCCTGCTCGTCGGCGGCATAGGGGTTATGAACATCATGATCGTCTCTGTCACAGAACGGACCGGCGAGATCGGCGTGCGTATGGCGGTTGGTGCTCGGCAGACCGACATCATGGAACAGTTTCTGATCGAAGCTGTCCTCGTCTGCCTGATTGGCGGCGTTTTTGGCGTCCTGATTGCCCTGTCATTCGGCTGGATATTCTCATTCTTCAGTTCTGATTTCAGGTTGATCTATTCCCTGAGCTCCATCCTCTGGGCTTTCGCCTGCTCGACCTTGATAGGCATTGTTTTTGGCTTCTTGCCTGCGAGCAGCGCTGCGCGGCTCGATCCGGTGACTGCCTTAGCCCGGGGTTGAAGCAGTATTCCTAGAACTCCGATTGCTGATAAATAGATGGATGAGGAGGACGTTGTCATGATGAAGCTCTATTCTGGGGATCTCAGCCCCTATTCCGCCCGGGTGCGCATGCAGATTTATGCCAAGGGCCTCTCAGAGATCGCCATTGAGCGGCCCGCTCATTTTGGTACGCCGAAGTTCCGCCAAGACTTTCCCATCGGCCGCATACCCGTGCTGGATGTCGATGGGGACATGATGCCTGAATCCGAAGTGATTGCTGAGTATCTGGAGGAGATATTCCCCACACCCTCCATGCTGGGCACCATACCGCGGGAGACAGCCCATATCCGGACCATCGCACGGGTGGGGGACATTTATATCCTGAACAATATGTTCATGCTGTCGGCCCAGTCCCGAGCCGAGACCCGCAATCAGGGGATCATCGACCTTCTAGGTGGCCAGGTGGTGCGTAACATCAAGGCTTTAGACCGGATGATTGGTAGGGATGGCTTTGCCTGCTGCGGTCGTCTCACCATGGCGGACTGCGCCCTCGTGCCTGCCCTGTTCATGGTCGAGAATGTCCTTCCCGCCACCGGTCTTGAAGATCCTATCAAGAAGGCGGGGAATGTTGCGGCCTATTGGACGGCGATCCAGAAGACAGAACACGCGGCGCGCACCCTGGTGGAACTGCACCGTGGTCTAGAAGAACGCCGCGAATTGATCCGCAACGGCACCTTCGCCAAAATGATGGCTAAGGCGGCGGCCGACATGGCAGAGGCTGAAAAGGACTGATCGCATCGGTCAGGCTCACATCGGCAGAGCTAGGTCCCATTGGCCATCACGCATGTGACCATAGGCCGTCTCCAGGGCGCTTCGCAGGTGCGTATTGGCGGCGAGCTGCTGCACAAAGACGGACTCAAGGGTCAGGAATGCGCCAACATCTGGTGCGGGTTCGCCTGTGCAGGCCAAGCTAAGTTCCGTGAGACGCTGCCACATAGGGTCAATGATCGGTGTGCTGGCTTGAGACTGACGCCGAATAAAGTGCATCCAGGCCGCGACACCGACCACCAGACGATGAATGGGTCGACCCTTTGCAAGGGCTTGCGCGATGGTTTCCAGCAACCGCACCGGCAGTTTCTGCGATCCATCGCAGGCGATCTGAGACAGCTTGTGGACAATGGCAGGATTGCGGAAGCGCTCTAGGATCTGACCCACATAAACCTCGAGATCAAGGCCGCGGGTGGCGTTGAGACTGGGAATAATGTCCTGCCGCATCATACGTTCAATAAACGCTGCTAGCCGTGGGTCAGCCATGGCTTGCGAGACACTTTCATAGCCCATCGCAAGGCCCACATAGGCCAGTGTGGAATGCGCGCCATTCAGCAGACGCAGCTTTGCCCGCTCGAAGGCTGCCACATCCCCAGTGAGGGTTACGCCCGCACTCTGAAATGTCTCAGAATCGGCTTCAGAGAGCTGATCGGCCACGACCCATTGCGTAAACCGCTCCCGCTGGATCGGCCAAGCGTCTATGACGCCGAGACACTCTGCGGCCACAGCTCGCAGGCTTTCGTCTGTGGCAGGCGTAATACTGTCCACCATGGTATTGGGAAAACGCACCTCGTCCGAAATCCATTGGGCCAAGTCGATGTCGCCGGCCGCCTTGGCATAGGCCACCATGCTCGCGCCCAGACCGTCCCCATTTCCCGAGAGGTTGTCACAGCTGATAACGGGCAAGCCGTTCAGACCTGCCCTTTGGCGACGGCGCAAGCCCTCGAAGAGCCAGCCTGGCAGGGTCTGCTTAGGGCCCTTACCTGACAGATCTTCTATGACCAGGGGGTGATCGAGATCAAGCTGGCCATCAGGGGTCAGGCAATACCCTTTCTCTGTGACGGTCGCCGTCACGAAACGCAGGGCGGGATCGGCCAAACGAGTAAGGACGGCCTCGGCAGACCGCGGTGCCGTGAGGATTTCTCGAACAGATCCAATCACCCGAACAGTGGGTTCGGCTTCTCGCTCGATCAGACTGTAGAGACCATCCTGTGGCGCAAGGGCCTGACGCACCGCATCGCTATGTAGGGATACGGCGCTGATCGCTAAGCTTGGATCATGGCTCAGCATTTGATCGAAGTAGACGGCTTGATGCCCTCGGTGAAAGGCACCTGGCCCAAAGTGCAGCACCCCAACCGACGTCGCTGCACGGTTGTAGGCGGGCCGGATGACGCTGGCCTTCAGATTGGCCAAGCTTGCATTGCTCAGCCTGGCTATGGGATCGGTGCTCATTGCCGCATAACCTTCAAACCTATGTTCAGCCAAAAACTGAGGTTTATATGCCCCGTCCCTTGACCTTGAACGAGGACCGCTTGTTCCCGTCTGACCCCGCCACCCGCGCAGTGGCCCGGCGGTTGTACGGTGAGGTCAAGACCCTGCCGATTATTAGCCCCCATGGCCATACGGATCCGGAATGGTTTGCAACGAATGCAGCGTTTTCCGACGCGACCAGTCTTTTGCTCGCCCCCGATCACTACCTCTATCGCATGCTCTACAGTCAGGGCCTTGCCTTAGAGGAACTGGGCGTCCCCTCTCGACTCGGCGGCAGCCAAACTGATGGCCGGGCGGCTTGGCGCTTGTTTGCGGCCAATCAGCACCTGTTCCGCGGTACGCCGTCGGCCATTTGGCTGGCCCATGTTTTCTCCGACGTGTTCGGATTTGATGTGGCGCTCGATGCACAAACGGCAGACCTCTATTTCGACCAGATTGGCGAGGCGCTGGTGACAGCGGCCTTCCGACCCCGTGCGCTCTTTGATCGCTTTAACATAGAGCTCCTGGCCACCACCGAGTCGCCGAGCGATGACCTGCAACATCATAAGGCGATCCGCGCCAGTGACTGGAAGGGCCGGGTTGTCACGGCCTATCGACCCGACCCAGTGATCGACGCCGAACACGAAGATTTTCAGTCTTCGCTGGCAAGGTTCGGAGACCTGACTGGCCAGGATGTCCGCACCTGGGCGGGCTATCTGCAGGCCCACCGCATGCGCCGGGCCGCCTTCGCAGCCATGGGGGCGACCTCGACAGATCATGGCCACCCGACCGCGGCGACGGCCGATCTGTCCCCGATCCAGGCGGAAGCCCTATTTGATAAGATTGTATCTGGCCGGTTCACCCCTGTGGAAGCCGAACTTTTCCGCGCCCAGATGCTGACAGAAATGGCAGCCATGAGCCTTGAAGATGGCCTGGTCATGCAGATCCACCCTGGGTCGTTCCGAAATCACAATGCCCGCCTGTTCGCCAGTCATGGCCGCGATCGAGGGGCCGATATCCCTACGCCTACGGGCTATGTGCGAGACTTGAAGCCTCTGCTCGACCGCTTTGGGAATGAGGCGGGCCTGACCCTCATCGTCTTCACCTTGGACGAAACAGCCTATTCTCGAGAACTAGCACCCTTGGCTGGGCACTATCCCGCCCTGCGATTAGGCCCGGCATGGTGGTTCCACGACAGCCCGGAAGGCATGCGTCGGTTCCGAGAGCAAACCACCGAGACAGCAGGATTTTACAATACCGTGGGCTTCAATGACGACACCCGCGCCTTCCTGTCGATCCCGGCGCGCCATGATATGGCTAGGCGGGTGGATTGCGGTTTTCTGGCCAAGTTGGTGGTCGAGCATCGTCTGGCTGAAGATGAAGCCTCAGAGGTCGCTAGTGACTTAGCCTACAATCTGGCCAAACAAGCCTACCGGCTCTGAGGGCCGCATGGCTCAGAGGGCTAGATCAATACGACGCCAGCCGTCCACCACCTGGTCGCCGATCACTAGGCCGCGTGTGAGTTTGATCTGCCTTTGATCGACCGGACGCATCACCAGGGCCAGTGGCCCCTCGGGTGAACGGGTGCCCGTGGCCTGTACATCAACGATCAGGGTCTCAGGGTCGGCTTCGACGGAGAGGTTCCAATGTCCATGGCTGCCCGCACGCCAAGCCTGGGTCTCACCGTCGTCTTCGAAACAACTGGCGGTAAAACGGCCAGTCCTTGGCGCAAAGATCGCAAAGGCCCGTACATCAGCACGCTGATCAAAGCTCTGGGCTGCAATATTCAGTGGAACCGCCGAGCCTTCCCGCACAAGCAAAGGCGGCTGGCCCATGGGCGCGGGGAGCGAGATGGTTTTGCCGCCCTCATGCCCCTGTCCCGTCCAGAAATCCTGCCAGCTCGCGCCCGCCGGGGTTCTTACGTATCGCTCAGTCTGACCAGGCTCGACCACAGTGGCGACCAAGAGATTTGGCCCTAGCATCAAATCGTCCCCGTCAATCAGGCACGCTTGGTCATCGGGAAACGCGTAGAAGGTTGGTCGAAGGATCGGCGTGAAGTCTTTGTGATAGTGCCATGTCAAGTCATAGAGGTAAGGCAATAACTGGTAACGAAGCCGGATTAGGTCTCGCACCGTCTCCGTGACCTCTGGGTACATCCACGGCTCGTTGGCGCTACCGTCGTCATTCCAGGAGTGGATGCTGAACCGCGGCATGAAGACCCCGGCCTCTACCCATCGAACGAAAAGCTCCGGATCAGGCTTAGGACCTGAGAACCCGCCGATATCGTGTCCTGAATTCGACACGCCGCTGAGCGCTAGGCCCAGCCCCATGCGGATATTGTACCTTAGTGTATCCCACCCTGTGGCATTATCCCCCGACCAGGTCTGCACATAGCGCTGCATTCCTGCTGCCCCAGCCCGAGAGACAAGGAATGGACGTCGCTCTGGGGCATGGGCCAACTGAGCCTGATGAGAGGCCCGCAACATCAACATCGTCTGCAGGGGCTTGGTCTTCACGGCGGGTTCAGGCGCACCAAACATGTGGGCTAGGGCCAGGGGCGAGGTCACTTCGAACTCGTTATTGTCGTTCCAAGTGGCTTCAATGCCGACGCCCAAAAGATCAGCGGTGACGTGGGCGCGCCACCATGTCTGGGTCGCAGGATTGGTGAAGTCCAGATAGGCCCCGACTCCGTCCCAGAACTGAGACCAGGCAGGCTCGCCGTCCGGGCCGAGGATCAGCAAGCCTTGGCCTAGAGCCTCGCCAAACAGTGGATGATCCTCCAGCAGGCAGGGTTTGATATTCGCACACAGGCGTATCCCGGCCTCGCGGAAGCTACGGGCGAAACCGGGCGGATCAGGGAATTTTTCCAGATTCCAATTGAAGACATATCGACGTGGCCCAATCGAGGTGTAGCCACTGGAGAGGTGGAAGCTGTCACAGAGCATGTCGTGCCTGCGGCAGTTATCTATGAACTCCGCCATCTGCACTTGAGCGTCCGGGGCGTCTGTATAGCTCATGGTCGAGCCCGAATATCCGAGAGCCCAGCGGGGCAAAAGCGCTGGTCGGCCGGTTAACCATGTAAAGCGGCGGGTGACGTCGGCCACTCTCGGACCCGCGATGACATAATAGTCGAGATCCCCAGACTCCGCGGAAAAGCTACGGAATAGGCCGTGATAATTGCTGCGCTCTGCCCCGAAGTCGAAGTTGCAGTCGGCATAAGTGTCATAGAAGAGGCCAAAGGCCAGTCCACTTGCTGGATTATGGGTGATGTAGAACGGAATGTGTTTGTAGAGCGGGTCTGAGGCGCGGGCGTCGTAACCCAAGGCGTCCACATTTCCCATGCGAAACCGGCGATTGGTCCGATCCATCGGGCCCGCCTTTTCGCCCAGGCCGAAATAACGCTCATCTGGGTCACGGGTTAGATAGTGGCGCACCCCGTCTCCCCACCAGCCCAGGTTATAGGCCTGGGTCGGTCGGTCCCGAGCAATGCAGGTCCATCCGCCTATGCCGTCGGCCATCTCCCAAATGAAAAAGAGGCCCTTCAGCTGTACAGTAAGCCGCAGGCTTTCCGTGGCGATCACCATCTTGGTGGCGTCGGCGTCGTCGAATTGGAAATTAGGGCAAGCAAAGCCCTCCAGAGATCTGCGACCCCTGCCTTGGTCGGGAACGTCCTCAAAGCCGGGGGCGATGGCCCAGGTGTTTGACTGGGCTAAACCCTCTCGGGGTTGGTGGAGGACATGCACAATGTCCTGTTCTAGAACCATGATCTCAACGATATAACCGGCCTCAGAAGCCAGGGTCACACGCGCGCCCTCACGTCCCAAACAGCGAAATTGGGGCAGGTTGGCGATAGACTGCGTCATGAGAGGGCAGCGCGCAGAGCGTCAGCGCGGACTGGACGCATCAGGATAAAGAGGAAGATAGCTGCGGCAATGTCGAAGACTGCCAGCAGAGCAAAAAGCGGCGAAAAGCCGACTGTGTCGACCAGGGCCCCAACCAAAAGGGTGAAGCTTAAGCCTCCTGTCCAACCGACCATGCCCACAAGGCCATTTGCCCGCGCCACAGCGGCTTGAGGGAAGACGTCGGTGGTCAAGGTGTTGATCATCACCGACAGCATCTGATGGGCGAAACCGCCAATGCAGAATAAGGCGATAGCCATATAGGGGCCTGCGACAAGGCCGACACACCCTGGTCCGATCATCAGTATGCCACCGAGGGCAACGCCACTGGCGCGGGAGGTGAGAAGCCCCATCTTGAAACGCGACATCAGAAAGGGTGAAAGATAGCCGCCTAAAATGCCGCCAGCATCGGAGGCTAGGAAGGGCAGCCAAGCAAAGGCCGCTATGGCCTTAAGGTCCATGCCTCGCTCTCGGGCAAGGTAGAGCGGGATCCAAAAGCTAAAAGTCTGCCAGGCAGGTTCGGACAGGAAGCGCGCGATGGCCAGGGCCCAGAAATTGCGCTGACGCAGCAAGATGGGAATTGGGATCGGTGGCTCTGCCTCAGCATTAGGCGGCACCGGAGCCAGGGCGCGTTGCTCGATGCTCAGCGCCTTGTGATGCGAGGGGCTATCATAAAAAATGAACCATACCCCTGCCCAAATGAGTCCCAAACCACCGGTCACGACGAAGGCTGCGCGCCAGCCATAGGTAAGGGATAGCCAGATCACCACAGGAGGGGCAATCAGCGCGCCAAGCGAGGTGCCGGCGTTGAAATACCCGACGGCGACGGAGCGATCCTTGGCGGGAAACCACTCAGTCACCGCCTTTATACCTGCGGGGATGGCGGCAGCTTCGCTAAGCCCTAAAAGGCCGCGGAAAAAGGCCAGAGACAGCCAGCCCCCAGCCAAGCCATGGGCCATATTCGAGAGCGACCACGCCACCGCAAAAAGAGCGAAGGCAATCTTTAGCCCCACAGAGTCGATGATTGCCCCGCAGATCGGCTGCATTACCGTGTAGGCCATCTGAAAGGCTGCGACCACGTAGGAATACTGCTGAGTTGTGAAGGCCAATTCCTTGGTCAGGGTAGGTGCCAAAACACCCAAGGAATTTCGCGCCAGGTAGTTGAGCATGGTGCCCATGCAAACAAGCGCGATGATCCACCAGCGCAGGTGCCGCAAGGGCATCATTGGCTCTGTCTCCAAGGGCTGAAGCTGCTACCTGCCACCTAATGCGTCCTCGTCACCAGTTCCACATGGTGCCGTCCTCGAGACGGGCCACCGGCAACTGCTTGGGTTCATAGGGGTACTTGGCGGCTAGAGCTTCATCAATTTCCACCCCGTGACCTGGGGTGTCCCCGGGAAAGAGTAGGCCATTTTCGAAGTGGTAGGCGTGAGGGAATACGGCATCCGTCTCTGGACTGTGCCGCATATATTCCTGGATACCGAAATTCGGGACCCAGGTGTCAAAATGCAGGGCGGCCCCCATGGTCACAGGTGAGAGATCTGTGGCCCCGTGGCACCCCGTGCGGATCTGCCAGACCGAGGCGAAATCAGCGATACGTCGAAGATGGGTCACCCCCCCGGCACCAACGATTGTGGCGCGGATGAAATCGACAAGCTGCTCCTGTAACAGGTCCTTGCAGTCCCAAATGGTGTTGAAAATCTCGCCGACTGCCAGCGGCGTGGTCGTGTGCTGCCGGATGAGCCGGAAAGCCTCTTGGTTTTCGGCTGGGGTCACGTCCTCTAACCAAAAAAGATTGTAGGGTTCAAGTGACCGGCCAAGGCGCGCCGCCTCCATGGGCGTAAGCCGATGGTGGGCATCGTGTAGCAAGTCTACATCGAAGCCCACGCGATCGCGCAGCGCGTCAAACAGCTTTGGTGTGTGATTGAGATATTTGGTGGTGGACCAGATGGTCTCAGTGGGGAGGGCTGCGTCTGCCGGCTCATAGTACATGTCACCCCGGCCAACACCGTAGGCTTTTTCAACACCGGGAATGCCGCTCTGTGCACGGATGGCTTTGTAGCCAAGGCCGACATATCGCTCGACCTCGTCTAGGGTCTCAGCAATATCGCCGCCATTGGCGTGTCCATAAACCAATACGCCTTCGCGGCTTTTGCCACCCAATAGGTCGTACAATGGCAACCCGGCCATCTTGGCCTTGATGTCCCAAAGCGCCACATCGACAGCAGCTATGGCGCGCATAGTTACAGGTCCGCGGCGCCAGTAGGCCCCTCGATAAAGCAGTTGCCACGTGTCCTCGATCCGTCGGGGATCGCGGCCGATAAGCAGTGGGACGACGTGCTCCTGGAGATAGGCGACAACGGCCTGCTCTCGACCGTTCAGGGTCGCGTCCCCAATCCCATAGACGCCCTGATCGGTGACAATCTTTAGGGTGACAAAATTACGACCGGGGCAGGTGATGATGACCTTGGCGTCGACGATCCGCATGGTGGGCGAAATCTTTCTTTAAGCCGGCCGTCGGCTGGCCGCGATGGACTGGCTGATTTATTGCCTAGGGAGGATTCTTGATCCTGTCATCTCGCATTTTGTGAGGCTTTGCAGCCTGCCTTCGCAAAGATGTCTCCGCCGAATTTGTCGATCATATCGTGGCTGCCACAAATCGATCGATTTCGACGAACACTTAGGTGCGTTGGCGATAGCCTGCCTTGAGGCTACGCCCTAGCTCTAGAACCAAAATCGCCTTAGGGAATGAACCCATGACGATCAATCACACAGACGATCACAGCTCCGCAGCCGCTCCCACGGGCTATCTACCCCTCTCAAAGGTGGGGGCCGTTGGAATAGGCAATGCCCTGGAGTTTTACGACTTCCTGTCCTTTGGCCTGTTTTCGATCCAGATCGGGCATACCTTTTTCCCGGCCAGCCAGACCTCTCACGGGCTGCTCTACACGCTGGCGACCTTTGGGGTTGGTTTTGCGACGCGACCCCTCGGGGGATTTATCCTCGGGGCCTATGGAGACCGGGTGGGCCGCAAGCCTGCCATGATGTGGAGCTTTGCCCTAATGGGCGTTGCGATATTTGGCCTCGTCCTGACGCCTGGATATGCACAGATCGGTATCTGGGCTCCGATTCTGCTGGTTTTTTTCCGCCTCCTCCAGGGGTTTGCCCTGGGTGGAGAGGTGGGCCCCTCGACGGCCTTCCTGATCGAGGCAGCACCCCCAAATCGCCGCGGGCTCTATGTCGGCCTGCAGATGGCCACTCAAGACTTGGCCGTGCTGGTGGCGGGTATTGTTGGCTTCCTTTTGACTCTTCTGATGACTCCAGCAGTCCTGGACGCTTGGGGTTGGCGCGTTGCCTTCCTGCTGGGGGCGGCCATTGTGCCCTTTGGACTGATCATCCGCAACAACCTGCCAGAGACCTTCAGTGCCCGTGATCATGACGTGGCCCCTGAAAAAGGACCGAGCGAGATTACCAGGCTCTTCGTTCTGGGTGTCCTTATGCTGGGGGCCTCGACTATTGCCTATTATGGCATCGAGTACATCAACACCTATGCGCAAGACACGCTGCATCTGTCGGTAAAGCTGGCCTTCGGAACCACCATCCTGCTTGGCGTAGTGATGGTGATCACTGATGTCCTCTGTGGGTTCATGACAGATAGGGTTGGTCGCAAACCGATCATGATCATGGCTTCGGTGGCCGTGGTCCTGGTGATCATACCGGCCTTTGCCATTCTCAACAGGTTCCCGAGCCCGCCCGT
Source organism: uncultured Alphaproteobacteria bacterium (assembly GCA_903892305.1). Taxonomy (GTDB): domain Bacteria; phylum Pseudomonadota; class Alphaproteobacteria; order Caulobacterales; family Caulobacteraceae; genus Phenylobacterium. Next base: position 1,408 of record CAITHQ010000301.1, on the reverse strand, counting down.
GATTTTTGCCGTGACGGCCATATTGGGCATACTGAGCGCCCTAATCAGTGGTCCGGCTCTGATCTCCGTGACGGAGAGCCTGCCAATGGCTGTGCGATCGGGCGTTCTCGGAACCCTTTATGCCATTGCCATGTCCGCCTTCGGGGGCACGACTCAATTTGTGGCCAAGGGGCTGATTGAACTGACTGGTAACCCGCTTGCCCCAGCCTTCTATATTACTGGTGCCATGGTCATTGGCATTGGTGCCATGCTGCTGGTCAGGGAAACCGCCCCGGTAAAGGTCAAGTCTGGGCAGGCCTGAGGAAGGCCCGCCCAGATAGGACGGGCCTTTCCACATCCCCGCCTAATGGGCGCGGCGGCGCCAGAACGTCATCTGGGCCAGGGTATGCTGGTGTTTGCGGGCTGTTTCCCGGATGACGAATGGGACGTCCTCAGGGCTTCCGACCTCTTCGAATTGGTCGGCGAGAAGAAGCTGTAAAGCGCGATAGGTCGTCCTGGCTTCACCGTTTTCCCGATACCCACCCAGCCAGTTCGCTTTAGGGGTAAAGGTTTCCAGCCAAGTATAGGGCGAGGTCAGCACCAGGTGACCACCCGGCTTGATCCGGCTCCCAATTTCATTGAGGAACCGGAGCGGCTCCTGCAACCGGTCGATGAGATTGGCTGCCAGGACCAAGTCATAGTCCTTGTATTTCGGCAGCAGGTTTTGCGCATCCCCCTGACTGAAATGTAGCCCTGCCAGATGGTCAGCCTCTAGACCGAGGCTGGCCAGGGACGCCTCGCAATACTCAACCAGATCGCCTTCCACTGGGACTGTGTATCGATAGCTACCTTGCGAGATGAGCTGCCCGGCGGCGTCGATGAACCGGGCGGAAAAGTCGACCCCATCCACATGGGAAAAGTGACGTGACAGCTCCAGACTGGCGCGGCCAACGGCGCAGCCAAGGTCCAGGGCGCGACCACCCTCCGGGCAGAGGTCTATTGCCCTCTGGGCCAGGACCTTGGAGAAATTGGGGACGCCGAAATAGGTCTGGCCATAGTGGAAATCTAGATACTGGCAAACCTGTTCGTCGGTCTCATAGGGGTTTTCCAAGGGGGGGCCTTTGTTGCTGGAATTCACGTATCTGAAGCTTGCATGCTGGAAGAAATGGCGGCGGAAAGCATAGCGCCCTGAGGCCAGCGCCTCATTGCCGGTAGATATCCAGCTCCCGCCCTTGATGAGGTCGTGCTTGCCATCGAAGGTTGGCGTCGAGAAATCATCATACCGCGGGTGGACCCGAAATCCCTCATATCCAGAGATCGGCGTGCTGGTCCATTGCCAGGCGTTTCCGACAATATCATAGAAGCCGTCCCCTTGGGGGAACCGGTCCACCGGGCAGGCGCTGGCGGCAAATTCAAGGTTGATATTGCC
>CAITHQ010000300.1 GCA_903892305.1 uncultured Alphaproteobacteria bacterium | reverse complement strand
CCACTTTTCTCAAGTCAGTGCAATCTCAGAGAATAGATCTTGATATTGCTATCCCAAGTTGATCAAATCGGGTGCTGCTGAGCCTACCTGCGACGGCCCCAACCTAAAGCTTGATCCCGCCCAGAACGCAGATGCCCTTGCCGTCGTTGATCAGGCCATAGGCCTTGATCTCGCCGGTTTCCTTCGGGGTGAAGGCTGACCAGCCGGGGGTTTTTGAGGTGACCTGGGGCATGGCCTTGGTCACGTCGTCCCGGGGCAGACCGGTTTCGCCCGCGCCGATCATGGTGCCAGCAGCGTCCACCAGCACGATCTGTGGCACCACCGCGGCGGCGGCAGAGTCCCAGCCCCAGCCGACGATCTCGGTTCCGGCCTTGGTCCTGGCTGTGATGGAGTCGGTATTGCCCACGCAGGTGCCGAGCTTGCCGGGATAGGTGGTGGCCAAGGACTTGCCGATCAGGCCCGCAGCCCAGGCCGGGATGGCGTGGACACCCGGTGCCGGTGGCGCGTCTGGGTCGTCAACCGGGGTGGGCGTCCTGGCCAGGGATGGCACGCGGTCTGCGGCCTTGTCGCAGGCTGACAGGCACAGGGCGAGGGAGATAGCGATCAAGGCGTAGGTCTTCATGGTGGCCTCTCAGCGCCCGGCTGCGGCATAGATGGCGTCGATCACCGCCATATTGGCCACGGCGTCGGCCCCGCCGGTCAGGGGCGTGACCCCCTTGGTCATGACTTCGACCACGTGGGCGAGCTGGGCCTCATAGGTGCTGGGGCCATCGGTGGGGTGCTCGGTGGTGACGCCGTCGACGGTGGTGGTGAAGCGACAGCCCATTTGCGGGGCCAGGAAGTTGATGATTTCCATGCGTCCTTTTGAGCCTGCCAAGGTGAGGCGGGCCCCGAAGGTCTCGGACTTCATGGCACAGGCGACTTCTGCCACCACGCCGCCAGAAAAGATCAGGGCGGCGGTCATCTTGGTATCGACACCATCTTCGAAGACGCCGCGGGCTTCGCGGACCTTGGGCTCTTCGCCAAACAGGCTGCGCAGGGCGTGGATGGGATAGCAGCCCAGATCCATCAGGCCGCCGCCGCCCAGCTCCCGCCGCCAGCGCAGTTCGTCGGGGCTCTTGGGGATGGGAACTTCAAACATGGCGTAGCCGCGATGCAGGGTTCCCAGGGCACCGGCCCTAACCATGGCCACAGCCTGCTGCATGACCCGGTGATAGCGATAGTGGAAGGCTTCGATCAGCGGCAGGCCGGCCGCTGAGGCGGCATCTACCATGGTCTGGGCCTCGCCAGCATTCATGGCAAAGGGCTTTTCGCACAGCACCGCCTTACCAGCTGCCAGGGCCTTGAGGGTCCATTCCAAATGCCCAGAAGGCGGCAGGCCATTATAGACCATGTCCACATCATCCCGAGCGATCAGGGCGGCATAGTCGTCTGCCACCCCTGCAATGCCGTGGGTCTTAGCATAGTCGCGAGCGCGGGCTGGGTCGCGGGCGGCGACGGCGGTGATGGTCACGTCATCGCGGCGGGCGGCGGGCGCGATGACAGCGCCGGGTGCGATCCGCGAGGCGCCTAAAAGTCCGATTCTCAGCATGGTCATTCCTTATCGTCTTAGTTTGGCCGGGCCGAGCCCCACTCATTCCATCCGGCAAACTGCGGGGCCTTGGGCAGGTAGCCGGTCTCCAGCCAGTCGGTCTTGAAGCCCGCAGCTTCGATGACCGAGGTTACCGGGCGGGTCAGGTGACAGCCCCCGGCCAGACGTTTCCAGATGGGCTCGATCCGCCTCTGCCACTTTACGACCTCGGCGTCCGGGGCCAGGCCGTGCTCACAAAACAGCATGCGCCCGCCGGGCTTCAGCACCCTCCGGGCCTCGGCCAGGGCCGCCATAGGCGTGCAGACCGAGCAGAGGGTGAAGGTGCAGACCACGGTGTCGAAGCTCTTGTCCTCAAAGGGCAGGGCCTCGGCCGTACCATCCTTGACCTCGACATTCAGGCCTTCGGGGCGGGGCGCGGCCATGGCGAGGTTGCGCAGCTCAAGGGCCGGGTCGACGCCGATCACTTCCTTAGCCTTGGCCGGATCATAGAAATTGAGGTTCAGCCCCATACCTATGCCCAGCTCAAGAATGCGACCCTCAGCCTGGGGCACCACCTTGGCCCTCTGGCTCATGATACCGGGCGAGGCACAGGCCGCCGACAGGAACTTCGGCAGGATGTAGCGATCATAGAAACCGGCCAATGGGGTCTTCCTTCTGTTCAGCCTCACCATCGCCCAAGGTGTGCCTCAGGCCTAGCCTGAATTAAAGTCGGGGACTGTATCTGTGATTTTCCCTTCAGAGGATTGCGGTCCACTCAGACGAACGCCAGACAGACAAAGAACAGGCAAAAAAGAGCCCCGGGCAGGGGTGCACCCGGGGCTCAAAACGACTTGGTCCATGACCGGGATCTAGAACTTGTAACGGAGCTCCACACCATAGATGCGAGGCGGAACCACCGAATAGGTCTTGGTAATACCCTGGATAACTGGGGTTGTTGCGCCAGCGGCATTGAGCATCAGGCCTGCTTCCCGGGTTCCAGTTGCCCCAGCGTCGTAGCCGATCACATTGGTCAGGTTCTTACCATAGACGATGATCTTGTAGTTGCCCTGGGCTTGCGACCAGGTCAAACGGGCATCCACTTGGCTCCAGGCGGGGGCTTCGTTATAGGCGCGTTCAAAGACCGTTCCATACTGCTTGTCTCGCCAGACATAGCTGAGGGAGGCAGCAAGGGAGCCGGTCTCAAAGTCCCATGTGTAGTTTGCATTGACCGCAATCTTGTTCTTGGCCGCATTCGGCAGGGAACTGCCGGCGAGGCTCTGTGTGCGGGTGTAGGAATTCGTATAAAGGTCGGCCGGGCAGGTGGTGGCCCCTGCAACAACCACGGCACACTGGGCGAGTGTCTGAATAGGTTTGGCTTTGGGGTTGATGGCGGTCGGGTCAACCGTATCAACCGCTGTGCCCTCCTGAATTTCCGTCTTGTTGTAGGAATAGTTGACCAGGAACTGCAGGTTCTGGATGGGCTGCCAGGTGGTTTCTAGTTCGAAGCCCTCTGAAATGGCCTGAGGCACATTGTAGAAGTCGGTCGCCGTTGTCGCGCCGGGGCCGAAGGCAGGTACTGCGCCGGTGGACACGCGGGTGATCGGAATCTGCAGGTTCTTATAAGCATAGTAGAAGAGGGCCATGTTGGTCTGCAGGGTCCGGCCGAAGTCTTTTTTCAGGCCGATTTCATAGGAATCCACCAGTTCCTTGTCCGTGGTCGGGAAGAAGCTGAGAACGGTGAAAATGCCGATGTTAAATCCGCCAGCCTTGTAGCCCCGGGAATATTTCCCGTAGAGCATGGTGTCAGAATCTGGGGTCCATTCTAGGCCGGCGGTTCCCGTAACCGCCTGCCAGTCAAAGCTCTGCTGGCGTGTAGCAAACCCTGTCAGCGGATTAAACGTCGTCTTGCCGACAACGCCGGGCTTCAGGACATCGCCGGTGGAAACCACAGACCCGATCTGAGTGATGTCAAGGATTGGAGGTACGCCATAGGCAGCTGAAAAGTCACAGCCGGAGACCGCAAAACAGAGAATGCGGACGCTTTCAGAGCCTTCCTTATGGTCGTGGGAGTATCTCAGACCGACGGTGGACTTCCAGTTGTCATGGAACTTCCAGTCGATCTGGCCAAAGGTTGCATAGGAAATAGCCGTTACGTCAGGCCGGTTATCGAACCGACGATATGTGGTCTGGTTCGGGCAGATACCTCCAGGACTTGCTCCGCAAAGCGCGAAGGCGAAGGGCCCATTCCACTGGGGTTGGTTCGGATTGGTAGTGTAGACCGGCTGGGTATAGTGCTGTTTGAAATAGTAGGCACCGCCCACCCACTGCAGGGGACTGTCGCCGGTCGAGATCACATTGATTTCGTGGCTCCAGAACGAATTGTCTTCCTGGTAATTGAAACCTTCGCTGGGTTTGATGGTCAGCGGTCCCCGGGCCCCAAGGGCTGGCAGGGTGTAGGAGGCAATCGGTGCCGCTCGATCTGTGTCGGTCGTGCCGGTCAGGATGTAGTGATAGTGCACGCCGCCGGTCAGGTATTTGATGTCAAACTTGTCGGCATGGTAAATCCATTCACTGTGAATGGTCAGGGAGACCGGAAGGGTCACCGTGTAGGGAACCTCCCGGGCCATTTCCCAGGGGCTGTTGACCGCAGGATTTTTGCATCCGGTGGGGTTCAGATTGACAATATTCGTGACGCCCGTCTGGGCTGTCGGCGCACAGGCATAGCCCTGAGTGGGCTGGGTTGCGCCCGGGGGTGAATAATAGGTCGGCCATTCATAAGGGGTCCAGCCACCGGACGCCGCACCGGGCCCGCCCGCGCCATTTCTCCACTGGCTTCCCACCACATCGATCCAGCCCTCGAATTTTTCGCTGAATTTTGCCTTGAGCTGCAGGTCCGTCGTCCATTCGTTACGGACATTGCCCTCATCAGGCATGCCTGGGACCTTGTTATCGATCCAGCCCTTGCTCTGCTTGAACCAGTTGGCAGAAAGCCTGAACCCGAACATATCGCCGATCGGAGCCGAATAAGTGGCTTCCAGATTCTTCGCGCCATAATTGTCGATGCCAGCACGGACTTCGCCGGTTGGTGTGCTTGTGGGGCGTTTGGAAATGATGTTGAGCGCGCCACCGATGGAATTCCGGCCATAGAGTGTGCCCTGGGGCCCGCGCAGAACTTCTACCCGATCCACAAACAGGGTGGAGGAGCCAGCGCGCACAGCGAAGGTTTCATAAATACCGTCGGAATAGTTCGCGACCGCCGCATCGGCCGAAAGCACATTGGTAAGACGCCCGACCCCACGTAGCGAAACCCGGTCAGTGGAACTGTTATATTGCAGTCCAGGGGTGAAATTCGTCAGATCCTGGATCGAATTGATTCCGACCAGGTCGCGTTTTGCCGCTGTAAAAGCCGATACAGCGACGGCGACATCTTGAAGGCTCTGCTCACGCTTTTCAGCGGTTATGACGAGTTCTTCAATGACATTGGTTTGTTCTCGGCCTGCTGATTTAACCTGTGCCTGGGCTGAATTAGCCAGGGTGATAAATGCTAAAGAAGAGACTCCCAGGCACAGTAAATTACGCCGTCCATTATTCATCTAAGCCTCCCAGCAGCGCGATG
>CAITHQ010000299.1 GCA_903892305.1 uncultured Alphaproteobacteria bacterium | reverse complement strand
TCACAACCAAGGGTGTCAGAAAGGAGGGTAGCCCCAGAACCGTGGCTGCCCAAGACGGGCTGTGATTGGCCTGCAGATAGGTAAGGTGGGCACCAAAATAGGCTGCAGCCAAAACGGTCATGACCTCCCGGCCCTGGATCCATGCGATAACGCCAACGGAATTCCAGCAGAGAGTTAGCAGGAACAGCGAAATTGCAGCCCTCACAAGAGCCGCAGGCCTTCGGTCCCCAACCTTGGCTAGGCCGCTCACGACGGCCCAGTTCAGAGCTTCCGTCAGTAGCGTCACTAAAAACCAAGCGATCGGAATGGTCCAACCAATCTCGGCACCCAAGACCAAGACCACCAAGGCGGCAATCGCCAGCCTGAAGCCGATGAGGCGATAGGTGGCTATACATGCCGCAGCGAACCTCTCATTCAAGAAAGAATTCATCGAGGGCCCCAAGGTTCAAATTGGCAAAATTAGCGCGGCGATGATCTAGGCAAACGCCTCGCACAACTGATGGTCATCTTCGTCCCAAGGGTGAAAATTAGGGGTGAACCATTGCAACCAGCCCGGCATCATGGCCAATACCACGCCGCTGGGCCCCATCAGATATCGTAAGGTCCGCGTCCAGATGCCGAGCCCGGCCAGGCCATCCTGGGCGAACAGGCAGTTCATGTTCAGGGCGACCACCTTCAGCAATCGCCAGGACGCGTCCAGCATAACAGCAGTCCGGAAGGTCCAGCGCCGAGCGCGGCTCCAGTCTTGGCTGACGAACATGAAGGTGTCGAACGCCACCCCCTTGTGCTCGATCTCTTCAACGGCATGCCAGCGCCACATGGCCTGCACCTCTGCGGGAGCGGCCTCCAGGTGGCGCGGGTCGGCCAGGAATTGGTGCGCGAGGAGCGCGGTACAGTGTTCCAACGCCATGGTGAACCCCAACTGGGCGATCGCCGAACGCCGACGGATCAGCTTGTCGTCTCGCGACGTATTGGCATTGAGGTCGGCGGGATCATAGCCCCCGGTTTCCAGTTGGGCATTAAACGCGGCGTGTTCGCGGGTGTGTGCCGCTTCCTGTCGCACAAAGGCGACGATCTGGGCCTGCAATGGGCGAGGCGCGACGTCGTGAAAGTGTCTGACGCTGTCGATGAAAAGCTTTTCACCGATGGGAAATGCCGCCGAAAGGGCATTCAGGAAGCTGGTCGCCACGGGGTCGCCCGCCATGTACCAACGCTTAAGCCCTTGCTCTCGATCGAACATCTGGTCGCGCACGGTGATGGTCGGCGATCGCTTAGCATTGCCCTGATGTTCCAAAGGTCCAAATCCCCCGTCACAAATTTCAACAACCTTCCATCTAGCAAAGCACTGATAACGAAGTGTTTCCGCCACTCTGGATGCCGCCACGGCACTGAAGACCCCGCCTGCCGCGGTGGCTCTAGATCCATTTCAGAGGGGTCGGCTCGGGCTGTGTCCTGGAAAATATGTCAGCCATCGACAAGCGCGGCCTTCATCACCTCTAATGAGCCGACCACGCAGAGATAAACCCAGACTGTCCTTTCGGAGCCCGCTTCATGTCCAGCGTCATCATCATGAGCCAAGATGATCGCCCCCTGCCGCTCAATGCCGGGGGATTCATGATCAGCGTGCTGGCGTCACGGGAGACGGCCAGTGGCTATGAGATTTTTCATCAATCCGGCCCGGCGGGAAAGGGCCCTGGACCTCATTTTCACCCGTGGGACGAATCCTTCTACGTCCTGGAAGGTGAACTGCATTGTGGCGTCGACGGCCAAGAGACGGTGGCCAAGGTTGGCACGCTAGTGCACGTGCCCGGCGGGTCCACGCATTGGTTTCGGTTCGGCCAGGGCGGTGGAGCCGTCTTGGCAATCACATCCCGGGGCAATGCCTCAGCCATGTTCACTGAATACGACCAGGGTGTTGACTGGGAAACAGGCGACCGCGAACACCTGATCGAAGTGGCCGCGCGGCATGGGCAAACCATCATCAGATGAGGGGGTAGGCGGCAGCTGCAATTACGGTGACACCTCACTTAATTGACTCCCGCTTCCCCACGCCCTAGCCTCCGCCGCTAGGTGCCTGCGTCAGGCTGAGAGCGTGGGGCGACCGCTG
>CAITHQ010000298.1 GCA_903892305.1 uncultured Alphaproteobacteria bacterium | reverse complement strand
GTCCATCTATGCCCTGGCAGAAAAAGAAGGCGTTCCCTGTTTTTCCAGTTCCTCCCTCCGATTTGCCCCGGGCATCCAAGGGCTGCTGAAAAACGAAAAACTGGGAACTATCGCCGGAGCCATCACCTGGGGACCCTGCACCTATCAGGAAGGGATACCCGACATGTACTTCTACGGTATCCATGGCATCGAGCCCTTGTACGCCCTGATGGGAGTCGGCTGTGAGACCGTCTCGCGCATACAGACGCCCGATACCGACCTGATCACCGGGGTGTGGAAAGGCGGGAAGGTCGGGTCTTACCGGGGGGTTCGGAACAATAAGGCGGACTTCGGTGCCGTGGCGTTCGGGAGCCGTGCCATCGTTCCGACCGATACCGAGGCCGGATACGAAGAGCTCTGTCAGGAGATCGGTCGCTTCTTCAGGACCGGCAAGGCACCCGTCAGCGCCGCTGAAACCATCGAAATCTTCGCCTTCATGGAAGCAGCAGACGAAAGCCGCCGTCTGGGTGGCATGCCGGTTTCAGTTCCAGACCTCCTTGCCAAAGCCCGGACCCGCTGATCAGTAGCGGTAGTAGGGATAGCGGCGCACGCCCAGCGGCGAAGCCCCTTGTACCCATGACATCGCCAGCGACACAACCAACTGGATTTCAGAGGGTAACAAAACAAATGACCTGTCCCTTAGTCTTGATTCAGGAAGAGCCGTGTAGGGTAACAAAATAAATGACCTGTCCCTTAGTCGTAAACCGAGCCACCGTCGCCCAGTGTTAGGCATCCCGATGGCCTTCATTCCGGACGTGACAGTCGAACGCGAACATGGCTTCATCTCGCCCCTAACATGAAACGTCTGTCGATCGCTTCCGCCGTCCTTTTAGGGCTCGCCGCCTGGCAGCCAGTGCGTGCCGAAGAGAAATCCGAAGGCAAACCTGCACCCGCCGTGAGCACCAACGAAGTCGCCATCATCAAAACCAGCAAGGGAGAACTCGTCGTGGAATTTTGGTCCGACGTGGCCCCCAAGACGGTTGAAAATTTCAAGACCCTGGCCCGCAAGGGCTTTTACGACGGCACCGCCTTCCATCGCATCATCAAGGGATTCATGATCCAGGGGGGTGACCCGCTGACCAAGGATGCCGCCATGGAATCCCGCTGGGGCACTGGCGATCCCGGCTACAAGATCAAGGCCGAGTTCAATGCCAAGTCCCACCAGTTTGGCGTTCTCTCCATGGCCCGTTCGCAGGACCCCGACTCCGCCGGCTCCCAGTTCTTCATTGTTACCGGCGATGCCTCCTTCCTGGACCGTAAGTACACCGCCTTCGGGCATGTGATTAAAGGGGAGGAAGTCCTCAAGTCCTTGGAATCGGTTGCGACCAAGAGCGGTGGCGGTGGCGAGAAGAGCCGTCCGGTCGAACGACAGGGAATTGAGAGCGTCAAGGTGGTCGATGCCGCCAGCGTGAAGTAGCCCTGGCCCTTCCGGGACACATGGACTTGGTTTCTCTGGCGCAGGCATTGCAGGCGCTGGGGTGTCCTTCCGAGAAGTGTGATGAGATGGCCGCGCAGTTGGACAAGCGCGCGGCCCAGCTTTGTGCCGAACGAGGTGGAAAACCCGAAGATGCGCTCGCCTACCTGATCCGCCTGATGGCTGGTGGATGGGCTGCTCAAGCCCGGGGAATTCAGCTTCCGAAATGAATCCGCTCGTTCCGGACGATGCAGTCGCTCGCTGGTCGACACTCGAACATCGACCAGTCGTGGATTGTCGCATCTTCCGGGTTCGGACCGACCT
>CAITHQ010000297.1 GCA_903892305.1 uncultured Alphaproteobacteria bacterium | reverse complement strand
CACGAGACTTGCCCCTGCATCGGCAAGCATTTCAGCAGAAATATCCCCGGTGAAAGCACCTTTGGCCTCCGCGCGGCAATCCTGGCCGCCGAGGATGATCTGAGAGGATTTAAGCGCCTCGGAGGCCCGACCCAAAAGCGTGGCAGGGGGACAAATCCCGATGCGGGCCTCCAGGCCCTCTAAGCCGTCTTCAATGGCGAGGAGTTGATCCAGGTCGGCTTCCAACCCGTTCATCTTCCAATTTCCAACAATGAATGCGGCTGAAGATGGCATGGCGATCGCGACCCATTTACGACTGATGATGAGGCGAATTACGGCAAGTCAAAGCCCGTGTCACGGTCGAAGGAACAGGATGCGACCTCGCCTTGGGTGCAGGGGTGCTTGCGGGGGGTCACTATGACCCACTATACCGCCTGTAAAGGTTGGCTCCGCTTTGGAAGCCAGGAAAGGTTTCATGCTCTCGTCATTCCGCGCCTTCGCCAAATCGCCCCTCGCCGGCATACTGATCGCCATCTTGGTCATCAGCTTCGGCCTATTTGGCGTCCGCGACGTCTTCAACGGACATGCGTCAAATGATGTCGTCGTTGCTGGAAAACGGACGATTAGTCCCCAAGATTTCAAGACCCAGTGGGACCAAGCCCGAAAGGGTCTGGAGCAACAATCTGGCCAGCCCGTTACAACGGAAATGATGGTCGAAAACCATTATGACGCCCGGCTCATCGACGAGCTGGCGACCCGGGAGGCTTTTGCCGCCCTTTTGGACAAGATTGGCCTTCGCCCGTCCGACCAATTGATCAAGGCGCAGATCGAGAAAATCCCAGCCTTTTTCGACCAAGTTTCAGGCCGATTTGACAAGGCTTTGTACCAACAGACCCTTCAGCAGAATAACCTGACTGTGGATAAATTCGAGGCCAGCCTGCGGGATGAAATCTCTCAAACCCATCTGGTCTCTGCGATTGTAGACGGTCTTCGAGCACCCCGCGCCTACACGGCCCTCGGGGCGATCTACATGACCGAAACCCGGGACGTTGGATATTTCTCGGTTGGCCCAGGCGCGGTTCCCGCCGTCGCTCCGCCCACCGATGCCCAACTCACGAAGTTCATGCAGGATAATGCCTCCCGCCTAATGCGGCCCGAATTTCGGGTCTTAACCGTGGTCCGCTTTAGCCCCACCCTTGTCGGTGCTAACCTTCCTGTCACGGACGCTGAAATCCAAAAGCAGTTCGATTTCCGAAAAGACACACTTAACAAGCCCGAGGTCCGCAGCCTTGTGCAGATCCCAGCCAAAGACGCGGTTTCTGCACAAGCGATCGCAACGCGCCTCGCTAAGGGAGAAGATCCCAGAGCAATCGCAAAATCTACCGGGGTCGAAGCCATCATCTATGTTGAGAAGCCCAAGGCCGCGATAGCAGACCCAAAGGTTGGTGATGCGGCCTTTGCCATGACCGTCGGGGCTGTCCAAGTGGTCCAAGGCGGGCTGGGCCCGGCAGTTGTCAAGGTCTTCGGGATTTCGCCAGGCCATGTGGCGACCATCGCCGAAGTGCGCCCCATGCTTGAGGCCGAAGCTCGCAAGACTGCGGCCGCGGAAAAGGTCTATGAACTCAGCCAGAAATACGATGACGCCCACGCCGGCGGCGCAAGCCTGATCGAGGCATCTGCCAAGGCCGGCGTTCCAACCATGACCCTCGGTCCTGTCTCGCAACAGGGTGCCAGCCCCTTGGGACAGGCTGTTCCCGGCTTGACCCTCAAATTGGTTCAAACTGCCTTTGCCCTACCCCAGGGTGGGGAGAGCGAGATCGAAGACGAAGGCAATGGCGAGAGCTTTGCCGTCCATGTGGATAAAATCATTCCCAAGGCACTTCCGGCCCTTTCTGAAGTTCGTCCAAGGCTGGTCCAGGTTTGGATGGCCCAGGAGGTCGCCAAACGGCTAAGGGCCAAGGCAGACGACCTCACAGCACGGGTTGAAAAGGGCGAATCTCTGGAATCTGTAGCAGGATCAGTTGGCGGCCATGTCGCCCACCTGGTCGGGCTTGATCGCCAGAATGCCGGTCAGAACAAAGACCTCTCACAGGAATCCTTGAGCAAGATTTTCGGCCTTAAGGTCGGCGAGGCCTTTAATGGTGAAGACGCAAAGGCCTTTGGTATCGTCGTTGGCAAGATTGAGGCCCTGCGAGGTCCAGTTCCCACGGCCTTGGGCCGAATGGCTCAATCAACCCGTCCTCAATTAACCCAGACCCTTTTCCGCGAAATCGGGGCCGACGCGCGCAAGTCGGCGAAAACGACGATTAAGCCCAAAACGAACGCCAATGTAGCAAGGGCCGCCCTTGGCCTTGAACCCCTCGATCCGAAGACGGGCAAGGCCGCGGAGAAGGCCAAGTGATTGTAGAGCCTAACTTTGAGGCTTTTGATCTAGGCTATGCCACGGGCGCGTCTCAGGTGGTTTGGACCCGCCTGATTGACGACCTGGAAACGCCGGTTTCGGCTTATTTGAAGCTGGCGCATGGGCGCCCCTACGCCTTCCTCTTCGAGAGCGTCGAGGGCGGGGCTTGGCGCGGGCGTTACTCGGTCATCGCCATGAAACCGGATCTGGTTTGGCGCTGCCGAGGAGACCAGGCCGAAATCGCTGAAGGCAGCGCTATCGCTGCCGATGCGTTTACGCCACAGGTTGGCGGTGCACTCGATAGCCTTAGAGACCTTGTCGCCAAATCGCGACTGGACCTGCCAGCAGGCCTACCACCGATGTCCGCCGGAATTTTCGGGGCGATCGGCTATGACATGATCCGTCTGGTCGAACGGTTGCCCAACATCAATCCAGACCCCTTAAATCTGCCAGATGGATTGATGATCCGCCCGTCTATCGTCGCGATTTTCGACGCAATTGCCCAAGAGATCATCCTGGTGACAACAGTGCGCCCCGGGCCAGAGGGGGCAAAGGCCGCCTACGACGCCGCTGTCGCAAGGCTGTCGGCCGTTCACGAGGACCTGCGCAAGCCTGCCCCTCCCCTATCGGGGACAGGCGTTCCAGAACCCGACCAGTTCACGACGCCGGTCGCCAGGGCCGACTATCATCGCATTGTCCAGACGGCCAAGGGCTATATCGAGGCAGGTGATATCTTCCAGGTCGTGCCAAGCCATAGATTTCGGGCACCTTTTTCAAAGGATCCATTCGCCCTCTATCGGTCGCTACGGCGGATGAACCCCTCGCCTTTTCTGTTCTATTTGAATTTTGGGGACTTCCAACTGGCGGGATCCAGCCCAGAAATTCTGGTGCGACTTCGCGATGGTAAGATCACCATCAGACCCATTGCAGGGACGCGCCCACGGGGTGCGACCCCAGAGGAAGATCGTGCCCTCGAGGCCGACCTGATCGCCGACCCAAAAGAGCGAGCAGAGCACCTCATGCTGCTGGACCTGGGCCGAAACGATGTCGGTCGGGTCGCTATGCTCAATAGGGCCGGAGCCAATGCAGCGCCAAAACCTTCAAAAGGTGCCCATGTGCGGGTGACGGCGAGCTTCTTCGTTGAGCGCTACAGCCATGTCATGCACCTTGTTTCAAACGTAGAAGGAGATGCCCCTGAGGGCCTAGACCCCGTAGATGTTTTGATGGCAGCCCTGCCCGCTGGCACCCTCTCGGGGGCACCAAAGGTTAGGGCCATGGAGATCATCGACGAACTAGAAACCGAAAAGCGGGGTATCGCCTATGCCGGGGCGGTTGGATATTTCGGCGCAGATGGCTCCGTGGACACCTGTATCGTCCTGCGCACGGCCTGTTTCAAAGACGGCATGATGTATGTTCAAGCAGGCGGTGGCGTCGTTGCCGACAGCGATCCCGACGCAGAATACGACGAGACCCTGCACAAGGCCCGCGCCTTAAGGCGGGCGGCCGAAGAAAGCTGGCGCTTCGTCTAACGGTTCAACTGGACCACATGCCGCCCCTCAGAGACGGGAACAAGCAAACTGGCTGTGGCAAGGAAGAGCGCTGACACAGCAGCAAATGCAGCGGCGCTTAAGGGTGCCCAGGTCCGGCTGGGAACAGCCGGTGGCTCCAAGAGCACCTTAGCTAAGGCGATCTGATCAAGATCCAAGGCAGAATCAGATTGGGTCATGTGAAGAGCATCGTCGCGCGCGGGCCCAGAGGCAATCCATAGGAATCCTCACCTTGTGACCCCATCTTCGGGTTCCCTCCTTGGCGAGGGTGATCTAGAGACGATGCTATGATCCTGGTTATCGATAACTATGACAGCTTCACCTACAACCTCGTTCACTATCTGAACGAACTTGGGGCGGAGACGCTTGTCTATCGCAATGATGCTTTGACCGTGCAGGAGGTCCTTGGCCTCAAGCCCGAAGGCATCCTCCTATCGCCTGGACCATGCACACCGAACGAGGCTGGAATTTGCCTCGCCCTGATCACTGAGGCACCATTAGACCTGCCGATACTGGGGGTCTGCCTTGGACACCAGTCTATTGGCCAAGCCTTCGGGGGCGATGTCATTCGCGCCAAATCATTGATGCATGGCAAGACCAGCCAAATCCATCATACAAATGTGGGGGTCTTTGAAGGCATGCCCCAGCCATTTATCGCTACCCGTTACCACAGCCTGTCTGTGGCAAAGGAGACTATGCCAGCCGTGCTTTCCGTAACGGCCTGGACAGATGATGGTGAGGTCATGGGCTTTCAGCATGTGGCAAGGCCCATCCACGGGGTTCAATTTCATCCCGAGTCTATCGCAACTCAATCTGGACATCACCTTTTGGCGAACTTCCTGCGTTTGACAGGCGTACAGCCTCAGGAAATCGCCTAGGCATGTCGGCGGCATTCAAGCCCCTTCTGGCGCGTCTTGCCGATGGAGCCACCCTCAGCGAGGCTGAAGCGGGCGATTTCTTTGAAGCTTGCCTGCGAGGCGAACCGACTCCGGCTCAGGTTGCGGCGGCCCTGACGGCCATGAGGCTAAGGGGCGAAACCATCGGCGAAATCACCGCCTCAGCTCGCGCCATGCGCCGCGCTGCACTTCCCCTAGACGTCCCCTACCCGACGTTTGATGTCTGCGGCACGGGCGGTGATGGACTTCACACCCTCAACATCTCAACCGCGGTCAGCTTTGTCGCCGCTGCAGGTGGTCTGAAGATTGCCAAGCACGGCAATCGCGCCATGTCGTCTAAGTCTGGCACGGCAGATGTGTTGACAGCCCTGGGGGTCGACATTTCCGCCCCCCCGGAAGTTCAACGCCGGGCCCTGGATGAAACGGGTCTGTGCTTTATGTTCGCCCAGGCACACCACGGAGCCATGCGGCATGTTTCGCCAATCCGAGCCGAACTCGGGTTCCGCACGATTTTCAACCTCCTGGGCCCCCTGACCAATCCGGCCGGGGCCCAGCGTCAAGTCCTGGGTGTCTTCTCCGAGCGATGGGTTGAACCCTTGGCCCGCGTGCTTGGTGCGCTAGGCTCGGAGCGGGCCTGGGTGGTTCATGGGGCCGGCATGGATGAATTGACCACGACCGGCGACTCCTCTGTCGCAGAGTGGCGGGACGGCCAGGTTCGCCTCTTCACCATCAGCCCAGAGGCCGTCGGTCTGCCGCGCGCCAATCTGACAGACCTTGTGGGCGGAGAGCCTGCAGACAATGCAGCGGCCCTAAGGCGTCTACTAGACGGTGAGACTGGTGCCTATCGTGATATCGTCAGTTTGAATGCTGCGGCGGCGTTTCTTGTTGGCGAGAAAGTGGAAACCCTTCGGGACGGCGTCGCCTTGGCTGGCGACCTCATCGATTCAGGTGCAGCAAGACGCGTCCTGGACACGCTGATAGAAATTGCGCCGCGGCCATGACCGACATTCTGGAAGGTATCGCCGCTTACAAGCGGGTCGAAGTTGCACAACGTAAACAGATCAGAACCCTAAATGATCTGGAAGAGGCAGCCCAGATTGTGTCTGCACCAAGAGGCTTTCGCCGTCAGCTGGACCGTGCGCACGCCCCCGGCCAACTGGCACTGATCGCAGAAATCAAGAAGGCTTCGCCGTCCAAGGGTCTGATCCGCGCCGACTTTGATCCGCCGGCCCTCGCCGCCGCCTACGAAATCGGCGGGGCCGCCTGCCTTTCCGTCCTGACAGATAGCCCAAGCTTCCAAGGTGATGACAGCTATGTCGCCCTGGCCCGGGCCGCGACAAGCTTACCTGTGATTCGTAAGGAGTTTCTGGTCGATCCTTGGCAAGTGGCAGAATCACGGGCCTTGGGTGCCGATGCCATCTTGGTGATTCTAGCCATGGTGGACGATTTCATAGCTGCAGACCTCATGGCCGAGGCCGCCAGGTTCGGCATGGACGCTCTCATTGAGGTCCACGATGAGGACGAAATGCATCGGGCAGAGGCCTTGGGTGCCATGCTGGTCGGCGTCAACAATCGCAACCTGCGCACCTTCGACATCGACCTGGCCACGACAGAGAAATTGGCCAATATCGCCCCAAAACAGGCGCTTTTAGTAACGGAGAGCGGGATATTCACGCCAGAAGACATGCGACGTTTAGAGCATGTTGGTGCCCGGGCCATGCTGGTCGGCGAAAGCCTGATGCGCCAGGCTGACGTAACGGCCGCAACCCGCGCCTTATTGGGCGCACCTACGGGCTAGGCCCTCAACTTGACATTAACGAAGAACGCTTAGAGAACATCGACGAAAGTTTTCGCTTTGTTCTTAGGGGCTTCCACCATGCTCACCCGCAAACAGCACGAACTGCTCATGTTCATCCATGAGCGGATCAAGGAGACCGGTGTCTCCCCTTCGTTCGATGAAATGAAGGACGCCCTTGATCTTGCCTCCAAATCTGGAATTCATCGGCTCATCACAGCCCTTGAAGAGCGAGGCTTCCTCCGTCGCCTCGCCCACAGGGCGCGCGCTCTGGAGGTCGTAAAGCTGCCCGAACAGGCGACCGCCTCAGCACCGCCGAAGGGACGCGGCGCTTTCAGGCCTCAGTTGGTTGAGGCCCGCGAAGGGGCCCCCTCGATCCTCGCTGCCAATGATGCGCGGGAACTTTCAATTCTGGGCAAGATCGCCGCCGGCACGCCGATCGAAGCGATACAGCAAGAGCGGGACCGCCTGATGGTCCCAGAAACCTTGCTCGGCGCCGGTGAACATTTCGTCCTTGAGGTTCAGGGCGACTCCATGCTGAACGCCGGAATTCTCGATGGTGACTACGTGGTTATTCGTAAGACGGATTCTGCGACCTCCGGTGACATTGTCGTGGCCTTGGTTATGGGCCAAGAGGCGACCCTCAAGCGCCTGCGCAAAAAGGGGGCCTCGATCGCCTTGGAGGCTGCAAACCCAGCTTATGAAACCAGGATTTTTGGCCCAGATCAGGTCCAGGTACAGGGCCGACTTGTGGGTCTAATTCGGAAATATCATTAGAGGGCGGCTTGCTTGGATGTGACGCTGTGCGTCCAAGGGCGATCTCCCCTTAGAGGTTGTGCCCAGACGATCCTCCAGCCGCCGCTTGGACGTCGATAGAGTTCTGCCGCACCTCCAGCCCTGAAATCTTCAGCGTCGAGCACCAGGGAATGATGACAGGATGAGTTGTCCGAACGTCCTCTGAGGATGAGGATGTCAGCGTCGCAATAGCTTTCTGCGCGATGCTCAAAGGCGCTCACTCTGCGGGTCCAGATGGCCGCGACACTCGGAGCACCCGCCGCCGAGGGCACACACGACCATCGGCCACACTGATAGAGGGAGTCTCGAGCCATCTGATGATCGGACGGTTCCAGAAGGCCGCGACGTCTGGCCCAAACCTGCGCAGTAAAGAGCTTAACGTCCGGCCTAAAGAAAACGGCTTCTCCACTGACCCGCACAGCGATGGCTGAGGCGTCTGATGAGACCCAGGCATCTGGCTGAGGGGGTCTGGGTGCAAGATTGACCGCCAAGGCAGCGGGAAGTCCCAGCCATCGCCAGCGACCGCGCCAAAGGCAGATGAATAAGATACCCAAAAAGGACGCCGCTAATGTCCAGGCCGGGGCACTCGCCACAATGACCTGCGAAAAGGGGGCCTTGGCAGCAAGATCGGCAATGGCATTCATCGCACGAATGGCTTGCGCTGCCACGTGCAGGGGCGCTGTTCCAAGACCAACGGCTGAGAGAACAGCCCCAAGCGCAAGAGCTGGCATCATCACCAAACTGGAAATGGGCTCGACCACAAGGTTCGTCACCAGACCGTAGGTCGAAATTCTGTTGAAGTGCTGCAAGGCGAAGGGCCCGGTCGCAAGTCCCGCCACCAAGCTGGCCATTAAACTTACGCGAAATACTGTTCCAGCACCTTGGATCCATCGAATAGCCCAGGGAGCAGAAATTTCTCGCGTCGGACGGGGCCAGCCCTCCGCAAGGGCGACCAGAGAGGACGTCGCCGCGAACGACATTTGAAAGCCCGGTTCTGTCACAGCCTCGGGTTGGAAGGCCAGAATCGTGAGTGCCGATATTCCAAGGGTGTGGAGACTGAACGCCCGTCGATCAAAAACGATGGCCAAAAAAACGCTGGAGGCCGTGATGGCTGCCCGGATTGCCGGATTGGGCCAACCCGAAAGGCAGAGATAGCCTAGAACCATGGCTAGGCCGCCAACAGCAGCGACCTTCTTGCCCGATATCCTCAGAGCCAACCACGGCCAGGCTGCAATCGCCATCCTTAAAGCGGCGAAGGTAAATCCCCCCACAATCGCCATATGCAAACCCGATATAGAAATAATATGCGCCAAACCGGCGGCGCGAAGATTGTCTACCTCAGCCTTTGGAATGAAGGCCTCATGCCCCGTGACCATGGCAGCGGCCAATCCACCATCCTGGGGGCCAAGCACATCCAAAACGTGCCGCGTCAGAGCCCAGCGCATGGCATTAATCCGCATTTGCAGAGCTAGTCTGAGGGGCGCGGCCTGTGGCGTCGAAATAGGCTGCGGCGGACCCAGCGCGAAGCCGACACCGCCAATGCTGTCAAAGAAGGCATCTCGGGCAAAGTCATAAGCGCCAGGGCTTGCCGGTGGCGGCGGGGGATTGAGCATTGCTTTCAATCGTATCGCCTGTCCTGGCGCAGGAAGCTCTGCCATGGGCTTTAGGGTGACCCGCACTCGGATCGGCGTCTGCTCGGGCGCAAGACCAGTAATTATGGTGGGCGCGATCAAAAGCCTCTGCCCCCCCTGCCCTGGACTGGGAATGTCGACGACAAATCCGTCAATCGTGACCATGCCCAAATCAGTTGGGGTAATGGCTGCGCGAACGCTTTCAGTCCGCAGCTTCGCGGCCGAAAAGCCCAGCATGCCGAGAGACAGCAAGGCAAGCAGGGCCAACTGCCAGCGCAGAACAAAAAAGCTATGGCGAAAGGCGATCAGGCCTGTCGCGAAGCACAGACAAAGCCATGCCAGCCAGGCTGTAGGTTCCCTGGGAAGAGCGAAATAGATTGACGCGCCGCATCCAAAGACCACGGGGAGCCACAGGGGCCAGTGATCGACTTGGGCAAGGGCTTCTATCTTGAAATTCGTCCAGAGTGCCCTTGGACTAGGAGCCTTGAGAGAACGCGTGATATGACGCCTCTCCCTGTCTACGGCACTCGCCGAGGCTTCGCCCATCACTGTCAAAGCGTCCATGTCCGAACGACCTGTCGTCACTCGTATCGCCCCTTCGCCCACCGGCTCCATGCACATTGGCACGGCGCGAACGGCGCTCTTCAATTGGCTCTATGCCAAACACACAGTCGGCACGTTTCTGCTCCGCATTGAGGACACCGATCAGGAGCGCTCAACTCAAGCCGCCGTTCAGGTGATATTCGACGGCTTGGCCTGGCTTGGCCTAACCCCCGATGCCAAACCCGTTTTCCAGGCTGCCCGCGCTGATTTGCACCGCGCAGCCGTCGAAGACCTCCTTGCCCGCGGCATGGCGTATCGCGATTACACAACCCAAGACGAACTCGCCAAGGAACGTGAACTCGCGCGAGCCGAGGGCCGCGTTGTTCGATCTGTTTGGCGCGATCATGTGGGGAATTATGACGAAGCTCAACCCTTTGTCGTTCGTCTCCGTAGCCCGCAGGACGGTGAGACCATTGTTGATGACCAGGTCAAAGGCCGGATCAGTTTTCAAAACAAAGACTTGGATGATCTCATCCTCTTGAGGACCGATGGGTCTCCCACCTACAATTTGGCAGTGGTTGTCGATGACCACGACATGGGGATCACCCACGTCATCCGCGGCGATGACCATCTGAACAATGCGGCGCGGCAGACTCTCATCTACCAGGCTTTGGGTTGGGACGTTCCCGTATGGGCCCACCTGCC
The DNA here is from genome assembly GCA_903892305.1 of uncultured Alphaproteobacteria bacterium. Classification (GTDB taxonomy): domain Bacteria; phylum Pseudomonadota; class Alphaproteobacteria; order Caulobacterales; family Caulobacteraceae; genus Phenylobacterium. The sequence goes on along the minus strand of CAITHQ010000297.1, from coordinate 254 downwards.
TCTGATTCATGGGCCAGATGGCGCAAAACTCTCCAAGCGGCATGGGGCGCAAGCGGTCGGGGAATTCGCCGATCTCGGCTACCTGCCGGAAGCTATGCGCAATTACCTTGCACGATTGGGTTGGGGTCATGGGGATGATGAAATCTTCTCAGACGAAAAAGCGGCTGAGTGGTTCGACGTCAAGGACGTGGTCAGTGCCCCGGCCCGCCTCGATTGGGCCAAGCTAAACCATATAAACAATCACTATATCCGGT
>CAITHQ010000296.1 GCA_903892305.1 uncultured Alphaproteobacteria bacterium | reverse complement strand
GTGCGGGCTATGTGGGCTCGCACACCTGCCTGCGCCTAGCCGGGGCTGGGTTGCAGCCTGTGGTTTATGACAACCTCTCCAACGGCCACGCGGAGTTCGTGCAATGGGGCCCACTGGAGATCGGCGACATTGCCGATCCTGGGCGACTGGACGAGGTCTTTGCCAAGTATCAGCCGGTCGCTGTCCTGCACTTCGCCGCCCTTATCGAGGTTGGGGAGTCGGTAAAATCCCCCGGGCGTTTCTATGAGAACAATGTCGCCGGGGCCCTGACACTCATCGAAGCCACGCGGCGAGCGGGGGTTAAGGCCTTCGTCTTCTCGTCGACCTGCGCGACCTACGGCGATCCCTTAAAGCTGCCAATGGATGAAACCCACCCGCAGGCGCCGCTCAATCCCTATGGCCACTCCAAACTCATGGTCGAACAGATCCTTCGGGATCTGGACCGCTATAGCGACTTCAGATCCGTCATCTTAAGGTACTTCAATGCGGCGGGGGCAGACCCCGAAGGCCGCATTGGCGAGTGGCACGACCCGGAAACCCACGCCATTCCCCTGGCCATCCAGGCGGCTATGGGATCGAACCGCGGCTTTAAGATTTTCGGCGACGATTACGAGACCCGCGATGGCACCGCGGTCAGGGACTATATCCACGTCCTAGACCTGGCTGACGCCCATGTCCTGGCGCTCAAACGCCTCTTGGCTGGAGCCGGCAGTGACATCTTCAACCTGGGCACCGGCACAGGGACGACGGTCCGAGAACTACTCGACGCCGTACGCTCTGTGGCTGGCGGCAGCTTCGATGCTGAGACCGCCCCGCGGCGGGCCGGGGATGCACCGGTCTTGGTGGCCGACAATGGCAAGGCCCGAGAGGTCTTGGGTTGGTCCCCGAGGTTTGGGCTCGCTGAGATTGTCGAGTCCGCGTGGCGTTGGCACCAGAAGCACGGCGCGCATAGCAACCCATCTATGACGGCCTAGCCTGCTAGACGGGGTTTAAGGGGCATCCTTTCAGACGCGAGCAAACGCAACTCAGAAGGTGCCCTGCCTCAGAAGGACTGCGGGAACGGTTTGCACAAGGATGCTGAGATAGGATCCGACATCCTCATTCCGCCGATAGAGCATGTCCAAGGCGATACGCTGTCGGAAGGTGAGTTGGTTACGACCGCGAATTTGCCACAAGCAGGTGATCCCAGGCCGCATGGTACAATAGCGCTCTAACCACCGTCCATAAATCTCCTTCTCACTGACCATTATGGGTCTTGGCCCGACGAGGCTCATGTCGCCGCGTAGGACATTTATCAGCTGGGGTAATTCATCGAGGCTGGTTTTGCGAATGATTTGCCCCAAAAGCGTGACCCTGGGGTCCCAAAGCAGTTTTCTGTGGGACTCCCAATAGCCCTTCAATTCGGGGTTGGTTTCCAGAACGTGATTTAGTCGCGCTTCAGCATCGACAACCATGCTGCGAAATTTAAGGCACTTAAAGACGCTACCGCCCAGCCCAATTCTTTCCTGAGCGAAGAAAATCGGTCCGCCATCCTGCAGCTTAATGGCAGCCGCCACAGCCAACATCATGGGGGAAAGGAAGATCAGCGCCAGGGCTGAGAGCACAATGTCCAGGATCCGGCGACCGTCCAAGCTCACCTCGTCCCTTTTCGGGCGCGCGGATTGCGGGTTTGGCACCGCCTGGGCGTCTTTCGTAAGGTCGGTTGTGC
>CAITHQ010000295.1 GCA_903892305.1 uncultured Alphaproteobacteria bacterium | reverse complement strand
GCAATGACAAGCCAGGCGTCATGCTGGCCCAGGCCGTGCGGACCTATGTGAACCGGTTCGGCGTCGTGCCCGGCACCAAGGCGGTGATCGCCACCTGCAATGACGACGCCTATCGCACAGCCTTCGCCCTGGCTGACGCCGGGTGTGAGATCATCGCCATTCTGGACAGTCGTTCGGAGACCCCGTCGGAGATCGTTAAGGCCGCCGTCGCTCGGTTAAATGTTAAGTTTGACGCCCAGGTCCTAGAAGCCCGCGGCGGCCCTGGAGGCATGACCGGAGTAACTGCGAAGGCCGGTGAACACCAGCTGCAGCTGAGCTGCGATCTTGTGGCGGTGTCCGGCGGATTCTCGCCAGTCGCCCATCTGCACATGCAGGCCGGGGGAACCCTATCGTGGAATGAGAGCACTGGCGCCTTCGCCCCCGATGTCTCCCGCCAGAACCAGGTCGCGGTGGGCGCTGCGGCTGGGGTTGATGAGGCGAACACCTCCGCCTCAGGGCTCACAGCGCCATTGGGCGTCGACACCAAGCACAGCTTTGTGGACTTCCAGAACGACGTGACCCTGGCAGATATCGATCTGGCTTGGCAGGAGGGCTATCGCTCGGTCGAGCACGTGAAGCGCTACACCACACTGGGCATGGCCACCGATCAGGGCAAGACCAGTAATATTGTCGGCTTAGCGCGGTTGGCGGCCTTGGAGGGGCGCCCCGTGCCTCAAGTGGGCCTGACCACATTCCGCCCGCCCTATACGCCGACGACTTTGGGACTGTTGGCGGGGCATGCAACCGGTAAGCATTTGGCGGTCATCCGCCGGCCACCGCTTTATAATCTGCACACAGAACAAAAACCACTGTGGCTGCCATCTGGCTACTGGATGCGGCCCCGCGCCTACCCACGGGGCGATGAGACCCTACACGCTGCAGCCATGCGCGAGGCCAGGACCGTTCGGCAGGCCGTGGGCTGGGTCGACGTCTCGACCCTCGGCAAGTTCGAGGTCGCAGGCCCAGACTCTGCGGCCTTCCTGGAGCGGGTCTGCGCCACCACAGTCGCCAAGCTTGCTGAAGGTCGCGGGCGCTATAGCTTCATGCTTCGCGAAGACGGCATTGTCATGGATGATGGCACGGTCTGGCGGATCGGCCCTGAGCGCTATCTGTTGACCAGTTCCACGGGGGGCGCCGATAGAATGGCCCACCATCTGGCCTATGTGCGCCAAGTCTTGGCTCCAGAATTGAAGGTCGCCATTACAAATGCACAGGAGCACTGGGCCGGGATCGCTGTGGCGGGGCCTAAGGCAAAAACGCTCCTGGCTCAGTTGGCACCCAACCTGGACATTCCCCGGCATATGTCGGTGGCGCGCAGCCAAATTGCCGGAGTTCCGGTCCTGATCCTGGCGGCCAGCTATTCGGGCGAGCGGGCCTTTGAGATTTACGCAACCGGGCAGGACATTGTACCGGTCTGGCAGGCGCTTGAGGCCCACGGCACCGATCACGGGGGTTGCGCCTATGGCTTGGAAGCCCTGGAGATCCTGCGCATTGAAAAGGGCCATGTGGTGGTGGGCGGCGAGATCGACGGACGCACCACGCCCCATGATCTGGGGCTGCACCGCATGTTGAACCCCAAGGCGTCATATATTGGAGCCCCGGGCTTGCAACGCCCTGCCCTGCAGTCCAGTGCAGGACGTCTGCGGCTGGTCGGCCTAGACTCTGATAGCCCCATTCCAGAGGGCTCCATGCTGGTCTCATCCATCCCCGGGCCCCCTCAAGGCCATGTGACGGGGGCCGGTCAGCGGGTCTTGGACGATGGCTATGTGGCTTTAGGCTTCTTGCGCGATGGGGCTGAGCGCCTAGGCGAACACCTGATGGCCTGGTCACCAAGCCGCGGCACCAAAGCCCCGGTGAGAGTTGTTGATCCCGTATTCTATGATCATGAAGGCGCGCGCTACCGTGACTGACGCCCCGCGATTTCATCTTCAACCGCCCCAAACCCTGCTGCGCCTTGAGCTCTGGGGTGCCTTGGAAGCCGTGAGCACGCGCTTCAAGGCAGTATTTGGGGTTGAATTGCCGGCAGCTGGTCGCGCGGTCACAGTCGGCGATTTTCGGGTAATCTGGCGTGAACCTGCGGCCTTCATGATCGCCGCGCCCTACACGGCATCGCAAGACTTGGTGGTGAGACTAAATGAGGTCGCGGCCGAAGACGGCGCGGTCACTGACATTTCTGGTGCCGCCGTCTGTTGCACCCTGACGGGCCCAGACTGGCGTATTCTGCTTACCCAAGGCGGCGTGTTCGACGCAGAAAACCCCACCTTCGCCCCAGGTTGCGTGGCTGGGACTGTGGTCGAGCACATCAATATTCGCATCGATGTGGTGAGCGAGACCCAGGCCGACGTCTATGTCGCCCCGAGCTATGCCCGGGACTTGTTGGGGTATTGGGAAACAGTGCTGGGGAGCCTGTCGGTCAAGAGCCCGCGGAGCTGATCGCCACCCACCCCCGCTGTTCCCGCCAATCGCTCGGCAGGTCGGCAAAACGTCCAAGCGCAAGCTTGCTCAGGTCGGTGAAGCTGCACTGCCCCTCCAACACCAAATCTGCAATTGCATGCCCACTGGCGGGGGATAGACCAAAGCCGACGCCGGACATTGTGGCGGCGGTGAGGTTGCTGGGGCTGTTGAACCGTTCGATCACTGGGCGGCCATCGGGGGTGTTTTCGACGATGCCCGCCCAGCTGCGGATCACGCGCAAGTGGGCGGCGCTGGGCAGAAGTTCAGCGACCCGCTTGGCAAGGTTGCGCATGAGCGGCGTGGTTGGACGGGCTGCTGGGCCCGTGGCACTGACGTCCAGCCACTCATGGGGGCCGCCGCCATAGGCCAGATTGCCCCGCAGGGTCTGGCGGCCATAGAGACCGTTGCCGTCAACTCCGCCTATGGCCATGAGGGGTGCGGGTTCTGTGACGATCATCTCAGCGCGAGCCGCCGCCAAGGGCAGGCTAATGCCAAGTTTTTCTAAAAGCATGCTTGACTGCGGGCCAGCAGCCACGACCACGGCATCACAGCCAAAGGTACCCTGTGCGGTGTCTACGGCGGTGACCTTGCCGCCCTGGGTCTGAAACCCAGTGACAGCGCAGTTCTGGATGATCTTGCCGCCCAGGTCCTGGATGGCCCAGGCATAGGCTTGTACCGTGCGCTGAGGATTAGCGTGGCCACCGAATTTAACATGGATACCACCAAGATTTTGCGGGCTGACCAGAGGCGCGAGGTCTAAGGCCTGGCGGCTGTCAATGTGATCGGCGGCATAGCCGAGCGCGTTAAAATTCGCCGCCATCTTGTGATAGGAGGCAAGTTGCGCTGGGCTCATGGCAACAATCACCCGCTCGCGGCGGTATTCGGTGGGATAACCTAGGAGGTCGTCCATCAGCGGCCAAAGCCGTTGCTCCTCGGCATAGAGCGGTGAGTGATAGTGCGACGCCCCACCGCCGTTGCGGCCCGAGGCCTCCCAACCGACTATACCCTTATCCAGTACCAGCACGTCGCAGCCAGCGCGAGCCAGCCACCAGGCAGAGCTCAAACCTGTTACCCCGCCACCGACGATGACCACCGAAGCGCCTTTGCCGGTCATGCCGGGTCTTCGCTGAAGGTGACCATCTGTGCAGCTTCACGCTCGGTGCCGATATCGACATAGGGCACCCACTGGCTAGGGATACCGAACCAAACGTCCCACCCGGCGGTCATGGCCGCCGCCTCGTCCCAATCGGCCAGGACCTTGAGAGGCAGGGGGCGAACCGGCGCGCGGAACCCGGCCAGGGGGATCGGCGCAGACTGGGTGGCGCAGGCCAAGGTCAGGGCTACCTGTTCACGACACCGCCTCGCTTGGCACGCCCCCATACAGGCACGAGTCAGGCGTTTGATTTGATCCTGGTTGATCGGGCCGTCGGCAAGCAAGGTATGAACATCGCGGCCTGCGAGCTTTTCCGGGCGCTGGAGATAGTTGGGCGGTTGCACACCCAGCAGGTCAGCGCGCGTCACCTCTTCGCACTGGCAGACAATCACCTGTTCATCGCCGACACCTAGCAAGGCACGCATCCACGCCATCTGGTAGGACTGGCTATCCTGTGGCGTGCCAAGGCCCGCGCTATCGCCGATTACGAAGACATTGGGCAAGGTTGTGGCGCCCTGGCTGGTCAAGAGGGGCACATGGCCGCCGCGCTGGCTGTCCAGGACCAGAACGCCCCCCGCTGCGTTCAGGAGTTCGACGGCAGGTGCCATGCCGATGCTCATCACGACGGTGTCACAGGAGAGTTCCCTGGTGGGGCCACCTACAGGGCCGACCGATATGCGCTCCACACCGTTTAGGCCGCTATAGGCGCTGTGGATCACCTGGCCGGTCAGTAGGGGTATGTCGGCGAGGTCAGAGCCAACCATAGCCTGGGCTTGCGGCAAGGCCTCGACAATCGCGACGACCTCCAAACCCTTAGCCCGCGCCAAGCTTACGGTTTTGAGACCTAGCTCTCCTGACCCCAAAACTACGATCCGCCGTCCGGCGAAGGCGTCGTAGCGCTCCACCAGGGCGGCGAACCCCCCTGCCCCCATGACGCCAGGCTGGTCCCAGCCGGGGAAAGCCAAGGGTATGTCCCGCGCACCCGTCGCCAGGATCAGTTTATCGAAACCCACCAACCAGGCCCGCTCTTCATTGGCCAGGCCCACCACGGGCTGGGGCATGGCGGCTAGCCCGGGACCATTGACGAAAGCTCCCCAGGCATAGGTGGCAAGTGCCACCTCTACGCCCAGGTCTAATGCCTCTTCTAACGCTGGGTTAGACGCGAAGATCTGCTCGAGCATACGCTCTTGCCGTTGAACCGCCGTGGTCATGCGACCGCCGAAATAGAGCGGCGTATCGAGCCCCATAAGACTGGCGGAAACTGGGTTCTCGTCGACGAGCAGGACCTCTGCGCCCGATTTGGCCTCGCTGATCGCTGCGGCGGTCCCGGCAGGGCCCGCGCCAATGATCAGAACTTGAACAGTACGCTCCGGCCTTGGCAGCTTCCCGTTGATGGCAGCGCGGTCAATCCCGTCGAAATTAGGCGGCATCAAACTGCGTCCAAGGCCTGTTCCAGATCAGCAATCAGATCGTCGGGATGCTCTAGACCCACCGATAGGCGCATGGTGGCATCGGTGATCCCAGCAGCCTCACGGCTGGCCTTAGGTACGTTGTAGTGGGTGGTGGTGGCGGAGTGACAGATGAGGGTCTCGGTACCGCCCAAACTGACCGCCAAGCGCATGACTCGCAGGCGATCTAAGAACCGGAAGCATTCGGCCTCTCCCCCCTTGAGGCGCACAGAAAAGGTCGAGCCGGTGCCCCGCGACTGGCGCGCCATCAGGGCGACAGCCTCAGGTTCGTCGCGGAAGCCGAGATAGGTGACGCCGGCCACCTTGGGATGGTCGCGCAGATAGCTGGCGATCTTCAGCGCATTTGAGCAGGCGCGTTCGGTGCGCAGCGGCAGGGTCTCGAAGGAGCGAAGCAGTAGCCAAGCCGTCTGAGCGTCGAGATGGGCCCCCTTCAAGGTACGCATAGTCTTGAGCTTAGCGACCAGCTCAGCCGAGCCAGAGACACCACCGGCCAACATGTCGGAATGACCAGCGCAATATTTCGTCAGCGAGGTCATGCAAAGGTCGGCCCCCTCGGCGAGCGGCGACTGCAGCAGAGGGCCCAGAAAGGTATTGTCCACCACGATGATCGGCTTGCGTCCCTGCTTAATCTCCACCGCCTTGGCGAGCCGCGCCACTAGCGCGATATCGACAATGGCAGCCGTAGGATTAGCCGGACTCTCTAACCAGATGACGCCGATAGGTCCCTGTGCCATCGCGCGGTCAAGAGCATTTTGAATGGAAGCCTCGCTCAAACCGTCCGCAAAGCCGAAGGGCGAAACCCCAAATTCCGGCAAAACATTGTGTAGAAAGTTGTCGGTACCGCCATAGATCGGCTGGGAATGAATGATGGTATCCCCAGGGCGGACGAAGGTCATCAGGGTGGTGGTAATCGCCGACATGCCCGAATTGAAGACAGCGCTATCCTCGCCACCGTCCAGAGCACATAGCCTCGCCTCGACCATGGTCAGGTTTGGGTGACCTAGGCGCCCATAGATATAGGCCTGCGGCTCGCCAGCAATGCGGCGTGCACCGTCGGTATCAGGGCCATCAAAAAAAGCCTCGTGGATATCCTTGGCCTGCTGGGCCGAGCGATAGACGAAGGTGGATGTGGCGTAGATCGGCGGCTTGGCGGCACCCTGTCCCGACTGGGGATCATAGCCATGGCTGATGGCCAGGGTTTCCAGATGTAATCCGGGCTTGTCGCTCACTTAGCTGTGCTCTTGGATTGATCGATGAAGGCTTGCGAAGTTTTGCAATACCAGTCGGTGAAGCGAACCAACAGTGACTCAGCCTCTGGCGAATAGGGACCGGGGGTATATCCCAGTGAATTGACACCTAACTGGTTCGTCTCGGCTAGGTCTCGATCCTGCAGATTGGTGCGATCCCAGAGCGCGGTTAGGTTCTCAAGGTCATAGTCGACACCCTCCTGGGCATCCTTATGCACCAGCCATTTTCCCGTAACGATGGTCTCATTCACCCCGCTTGGCATAGCGTTGAAGATGAACACGAAATCGCCAGTGGCATGGCAGAAATTGTTGGGTTCTAGCGCCCAGCGCAGGGAGCCGATATCCCCCTCGCCCGTCGGGCACATCAGCTTGGAAACCGAGCGCTGGCCATCCAGGGTCATAGACACGCAGCCCTCGTTCAAGGGAAACCGCATGGCCTGCCACCACGCCCCTTCCACCGGACCGCGCGGCAGGCCGATGGCGTCCATGCGTACATCAAAGGCTTTGGCGTGCTGGTCTTCGCCATAGTCGAAATGGGCCGAAGTCCCCGTGGGAAAGGTCACCGACAGCTCAGGATGGCTTGCGGGGCAGTGGTAGCACTCCCGGGCATTCTCCATCACCAATTTCCAATTGGCCTTTTCCACCAGGGTGGATTCGAAAACGACCTTGGCATTGAGCAGATCGTGGGGCTCCAGCAGGGGGGCGAAGGCCTCCCGGAATGGCGCAAAGTCTGGCGGATCATCGGAAAGGCAAACATAGATGACCCCTGCAAGGGTCTCGAGCTTTACCGGCTTTAGGCTGTGCGCGCTCAGATCAAAGTCTTCTGGCATCCGCCCCGCATGAACCAACTCGCCCGTGAGCTCATAGGTCCACTTGTGATAGGGGCACACCAGTCGCGCAGCAGAGCCAGGTCCTGCCGGGCAGATCAGACTGCCCCGGTGACGGCAGGAATTATGGAAAGCTCGCAGGCTACCGCTGCGGTCACGCACAATGACCACCGGCCATGGCCCTACCGAAAATGTAATATAGGCACCGGGTTTGGGAAGCTCGACTTCGAAGCCTGCCAGCATCCAGTGACGGGCAAAGATCGCATGCAAATCAAAATCATATGCGGCTGGGTCATTATAAAGGCCCTGCGGTAAGCTGTGTCCTGGGCGCCTGGCCCCAAACATCGCCTCGATTGTCCGCAGATCGCTCATGAATCCTCCTGATACGTGCCAGACCATGGCACGCGAGCCACGGTCGAACACATCGCAAATCCTCATGCGACTATTCGATATTCTTTCGCTTTGCGCAGGCGAGCAAGGGCGCCAAGTTAGAGGGCCCCGAGAACAGTAAAGGCATAGGCGGAATTCCAATGGCGGGCGACAGCAGAACGACCCTGATAAATCGTCGATGGCTGCCGCTGAATGCCTTGCGAGCCTTCGACGCCGTGGGTCAGCATCTAAGTTTCACCGCAGGCGCTCAGGCCTTGCATGTGTCGCAGAGTGCGCTCAGCCGCCACGTCATCAGCCTTGAAGACCTGCTTGGCCAGCAGCTGCTGGAGCGCAAACCTTACCGCCTTGCCCTGACCGAGGCGGGAGCTGCCCTCTTGCCGGTGGTGCGGAAGTCTTTTGATCGCCTGGAACAGGCCCTAAATGCCGTTCAGGCCGGAGACACCCGTGGACGCACCCTGCGAGTGCATATGCCCCCTTCCCTGCTGCAACAGATGGGCCTGCCGATGTTGCGGGATTTCAGGCGGGAGTTTCCTGACGTACTGTTGGATGTGTCCTCCAGTTCTGTGACAGGCTTGCCTGAGCAGGATTTGGACGTAGCCATAGTCTATGACCGTCCGTCGGTAGATGATCGCGTCACCGACCTGCTCTGGATGGTGCGTGTGACGCCTGTCTGCGCCCCAGAATTGGCCACACTAGCCGAGGGCAAGACCCTGGCTGAGTTCCTGAGCGAGCAGGACCTGCTTCACGTCAAATTGGAAAGTGAGCCGCGTAGCCTACTCTGGAGCCTATTTGCTACCCAGCTTGGCCTGAACGCCAATACCGAGAAGGGTCTAGCCTTCGATACGGCGATTTCAGCGGTGCAGTATGCGATTTCAGGAGGGGGACTCGCCCTAGCTGATGTGGACATGTTCGCCAATGAACTTGCCGACGGACGCCTGGTTCAACCCTTTCCAACGGTGATGGAAGACGGCTATGGCTATTATCTCAAATTCCACGCTGAAGACCTAGGCGACCCCGTAATCTCGCACTTCCGGACCTGGGTTTTGGGACGCTTCGCGACGACGACAGGAACGGCTGTGGCCTAGGGACGCCTTTCTGGCGGGCTCCGCCCCAAGGCCGGTCTTTTTAGGTGCCCGGCAACTTGTGATGCATTTCCAGGCCATCACTATGATTTTTACGGAAGCCCTTCCAGGTGGCACCCGGCCCACCAGGGCTGATGGCATCATAGCCTGTCGACGGGCCGTCCTTAGGCCAAACCGCTGTATTCGAGATGGCCACATCGGTATCGAGATAGGATGCCCGGCTTGCATCGCCCTTGACGCAACGATCTAGGAAGGCAGTGATCATGTGCTGCTGGATGGCCATGATACGATCGTGACGCCAAACCGGGTCTTCGAACCAGTCAAGATCCCAGAGCGCGTTGCGCATGGTCGGCGGCGCACCTGTCATGCCAATGGCGTGGCCGCCATTCTGGAATACCAAGAGGTAGCGATCAGATCCCTTGGCCTGATCGAAAATCGGACGGATGCCATTTGAGAACCCAACAGTGCGGTCGCGGTCGCCGCCAATAATGAGGATCGGCGCTGTGATGTCGGCAAGGCCTGAGGGCCCCCAGGCGTTGAACCCCTCGCCAGCTGGGGCGATGGCGACAACGGCCTTAACTCCCGGAACCCGAATGTCGGCGGCCCGGGCGGCGCCACGGACAAAGGGCATCATCGCCGCTCCAGGGACTGACGTCGCGGGACCGCCCGATGGATCCAAACTTCCTCCTGCAGCGGTCAGAACCCCATAGCCTCCCATGGAATAGCCAACCAAGGCGATCCGGGTATGATCAGCTGCGGCAAGGGCGGGGTCCTTGGACGCCATCAGCTGCTGCGCGACGAAGGCGATATCTAAGGGACGGCGCATCAGCGGCTCAACGAACTGGCCCCTGGCACTATAGTCGGGATCACGATGGTGGATCGCAGCGACCACATAGCCCTTGGACGCCAGGTTTTCGGTAAGCCAGCTCATCCCAGCCGGAGTACCGCTATAGCCGTGCGAGACAATTACCAGGGGAAATGCACCCGCGGTGGCTGGGGCATTGCGAACGGCCAAACCGGGCGTCGTAAAGGGCACCGGGGGATGAGGCGGCTCGGCCGGCAGCAGGTCGCTATAACTGGCAGGTTTCGCGCCCTTGGCTGGGTGGGCCGGATACCAGATGTCGACCGTCAAAACCCGGTCTTGCAGGGGCAAGACGCCAGACACGGAGACGGGCGCTAAGACATTGGGTTGCCCGGTCTGGGTCATGACGACAGTGCGAACGCCAACGGCGTAGGTGCCAAGCTTTGCAAGCTCCGGCGCATCAACTCCAGGCTGGCTGGGCGCGATTTCGACCGCCCTGGCCTCACCGGAAGTGAAAAGTAAGGCGCAGGTCGCCGCCCAAGCGCTGAACTTCAAGGCGACCCTAAACATAGCCAATGGCTAACTTTTGTTCGGCGATGATGGTCTTGGCTGCTGCCCAGTAGTGATAGGCCGCCCAGAAACCGGTAGGGGCCAGGATCAACAATGCGAGGCGCAAGGACTCCGCATCAGCCCCGGCTGATCCGGCGAAATGATCACTCATAAAGCCAACCGCTTGGGGGGCGACGATCAAGTTCAACACATTAGCCACCAACAGGGAAACGGCAATGAATGTCGCACGCATCTTGGCCGGAGCCAGGTTCTGAATCAGGGCCATGGCCGGGCCGATGTAGAAATAGATCGCCGGGATGAAGAGCCAGAACATGAGCTGCGCAACCCAGAGTTCGTGGGTGTAGAAGGCGAAAAAAGAAGGGATTGTGGAAAGACCGACCCCAACTGCGACCAACCAGCAGACCCGACGCGGATCATCGAATGTGCGACGGGATAATAGCCATGCCATACCGACAATCGCCAAGGTCCCTGCGATCAAATGTATTGGACCGACCAGGCCGCCAGCTTGGCCGACATTTAGGTGATAGGCCCGCTGCAGAAAGGTCGGTGTGAACCAAATCAAGCCCCAACCCCAGAGTGCTGAAACACCGCCACCCATGCAGACATGGAAATAGGCCTTTTGTTTCCAAAGAAACGCCATGGATTGGGCAAAGCTAGTTTTTGTAGTCTGATCACTGGCGTCGAGGCGGCCGCGCTCTGGCTCCTTGAGGGTTAGGAAGACCAGGGCCCCTAAAATCAGCCCCGGGATGCCCAAAACTAAAAACGCCGAGCGCCAGCCGTAGAGATTGGCCACGGCACCAGCCATGTCAGCACCCATCCAGGCGCCCAGAGGGGCACCTAGGGCAAAGACCGTCATGGCCATCGGACGTCGCGCCGCGGTGAAATTATCAGCGATGATGGAACTGGCAGGCGGTGTCCCACCAGCTTCACCAACCCCAACACCGATCCGCGCCAACATAAAATGCAGATAGCTCTGAGAGAAACCGCACAGCGCCGTCATCCCCGACCACAAGACCAAGGACGCTGCCAAAATGTTTCTCCGATTGGCGCGATCCGCCAGCCAGGAAATTGGAATACCCAGGGTGACGTAAAACACTGCAAGAGGAATACCGGTCAGGAAGGCAATTCCACTATCCGTCAGGTGTAGTTCCAGCCGCATGGGCTCCATCACCGTGGTGACCACATAGCGGTCGGCGATGTTAATCGCATAGCCCAGGCACATGAGCGCCAAGACATACCAGCGGGTCATTGTTGAGGGCCCGGAGACCGGCGCAGCATCGGTGGCTTGGGTCAGAGGGGTCTCCTTGGGTTGGGTTCGGCAACCAGCAGGTCACCAAGCACCTCTTTCAGAGGTGCGAGATAGGGTTCAAAATTCTGCCACTGATCGAGGCCGCTTTGGAAGATGGGTTGGCGAACCTGCTCGGAACTCGCAGTCCGAACCGCCCGCTCCGTTGCGTGGAAATCGACACAGCCTTGTTCAAACGCCAGACCGCAGTGGTCAAGAATGCGTCGAACCTGAGTTTCAAGATCTGCGACAACATCCTCGTATTGCACACGTAATACGCGGCCAGGCAGCACTTCATCCCAGTGAGCCATGAGGGCAACATAGTCACGGTAGTAACGCCCCACCTCGGGCAGGCCATAGGTAAAGTCTTGGCCCTCACCAAACAGCTGCTTGAAACCGGAGAAGCAGCACGCCATCGGGTCCCGGCGCGCATCAATAATCTTGGCATTGGGCAAGATCAGATGAATAAGGCCGATATGCCTGAAATTATTGGGCATTTTGTCGATGAAGAATGGCGCACCCTTACGGTGGATCGCCGTGTCGCGAATATAGGTCTCACCAAACCCGCGCAGCTCGTCGGCAGTCAGTTCGGACAGATTGCCCGGATAGAGGGCTTCATCGTCGACCCGCCGACGACCGTCCAACTTGTGAGCCAGCGCTAAGATGTTCGGCAACTCCATGGTGCCGTCAACCTGAGAGTGGGACGCTAGGATCTGCTCGAGCAGGGTTGATCCTGCACGGGGAAGCCCCACGATGAAGATGGGATCAGGCGCTGGGCAGCCGCGACCTTGCTGCGCCGCGAACAACTGGCGGGTGCCATGTTTGGCCTGTGCCGCCAAGTCGGCCTGCATCCGATCAGCGCTGTAGTTGAGTTCCTCGCGCTTGAGCTGGTTTCCCCGCTCATAATAGGCAAAGGACTCTGCATATTCGGCCCGGTCCTCGAGCGCCTTGCCCAAGGCAAAACAGAGCGAGTAGCGATCAAAGAGCGAGGTCTCGATGGCGGCTTCAACCGAGCGCATTTGCGCAATTTCTTCGGCGCTGAACTGATAGGTCTTAAGGTTTGCGAGGCTCCAATAGGCATCCCCAAGGTCGCGCCGGAGCTCGTAGGACCGACGATAGGCTGCAACAGCTTCGTTCTGACGTCCGACGGTCTTAAGCGCATGGCCATGGGTCAAAGAGATTATGGGATCGCCCGGAACCTCAGCCCGAAGTTCGTCGTAGAGCGATAAGGCCTTTTCGAAATTTCCGACCGCCAGGTGTTGGTTTGCGTATTGAAGTTTGAATTGCGGGCTGCCTTGGGCAATTGGACCAATCGCCTCGGCCTCCTTCAAAGCCTGCTCAAACTTTTGCCGCTTGTTGAGCAGCTTGACATAGTCAAATCGAGCCGGAAGGTAGTCGGGGCGGAGGACCGCGCAGCTCTCCAGCAGGAATTCTGCTTCCTCCATGGCATGGGACTGCACTCCGATTTCAGCCAGCAGCCGCATGGCTTCAAAGTGATGGCCATGGGTCTGCAAATAGGCCCGGCAAAGCCGCTCGGCCTTGTAAAGCCGCCCCTCGTGGAGAAAACTAATGACGCTTACGAGCTCTGGCGGCAGACCTGAGAGCCATTTAGCCTGAGCACGTGCTGCCGCAGCCCGCACTTGGTGCCCAGCGGTTTCATGCAGATCAGCCAGTGCATTCCAGCTGGCCATTAGGCCTGGGTTTGCCGCCGTCGCGCGCTCGAAGGCTTGCAGGGCGAGGTCGATATCTCCCATGGCCCGGCGGCAATAGCCGCGCTCTTGATGGGCCCGCCCATAGCCCGGCTTCACGGCTAATAGCTTGTCGATCACCTCCAGGGCCACTTCCGGCTTGGATTGGTGACGCAGGCATACTGCGGCAATGTAAAGGGCCTCGGGGTCTTCTGGGTCGCTGGCCAGGACACTTTGGGTCAGACTGAAGGCACCCAATAGGTCGCCGGACTGGAGCCGCTTACGCGCCTCATCCGTGGCTAGATCGGTTTTGGGGGCTTCGGTTTGGTCTTGCATACTCAAGGGTTAACGCTAGTCGCAGCGCAACGCCACCACGCCGGAGAATGTGAGTTTCCTCCGGCGTGGGTCGTTGATCAGTCCAACTAGTATTTAGACGAGAACCTCACACCGATCGTGCGGGGCCGATTGGTGGTGATCCGCAGAACTCGGTCCGACGCGTTGGCATAGAGTTGCGAACGCGTATCGGAGAGATTTTCGCCATAGAGCTCAATCGTCCAATTGTCCTTGATGACCCCAATTCCGGCATCAACGGTTTGATGAGCCTTCAAATGGAAGTCGCCTTGGAGCGGATTGCCGAAGGCGTCAGCGCCGCGGTCAATGGTCGACAGCATGCGCCCAGCAGCCTGGGCATCAGCCCGGACATAGCCATCCATGCCATCACCGAGTTCGCGCTCGTAACGGACACCGAGGTTACCCTGCACTTCCGGAGTTAGAGCCAGCTGGCTACCAACAGGTCGCAGATTGGACACACCCTTAGTGACCCGTGTGAGTTCACCATGGGTATAGGCGGCAGCGGCATTGACCGTCAGGCCAGGTACGCCACGCCAAATCATGCTGCCTTCGAAGCCTTTGATCTCGGCGTCAGCAGCATTCTGGACGAAGGTCAGGAAGGAGTCCTTTGGCCGATAAACCTGCGACTGCAGGTTATCCCAACGGATGAAGAAGGCCGAACCATTCAATTGCAGGCTGTTGTCGAAGATTTGAGTCTTCCAGCCAATTTCGTAGTTCTTGACCGTATCCGTGCCGTAAGAAACCGGGACCTTGAAGGTCGGATCGCCGCCAGCCGACGCGGGCGTACCGCCACCACGGTTGAAGCCGCCTGGACGGAAACCTTCCGAATAGGTGCCGTAGATCATCACTCCGGGCTGGGGCTTGTAGGTCAGGTTGACCTTGGGGATGAAGCCTTTCTCGGTCTTTGGCGTGAAGAGCGGGCCTTCAACCGGACGCCCATGGTCCGCCAACTGACTGAACCGGCTGCCGAAGCTCGCGCCGCCTGCGATCGTGACCTTTTGATCGTAGTAGCGACCACCAACCGTCAGGGTCAATTTCTCAGGGATAATGTCGTAGGCCACCTCCCCAAACACCGCAATTTGCCGATCAGAACGGGTGATGTCGTTGATGAACTGAACGGTCGGATCGGTGATATTACGATCAATCGTCGTCACCGTGGTCAGAGGATTATTCTGAGACGGGAAGCCAGACTCACGGGAGCCTTCATAGGCAAAGTGGTCTTGGCTGTAGATGTAGTCCTTGTCGAAATAGAGCCCACCGATTGCACGCAACCGATTTTCAGCAGGGGTCGCGACGCGGAGCTCTTCGGTGAAGCGGGTGTTGCGCGTCTTGTTATAGACGTGGTTTTTGGGGTTATGACAGGCCGCCGTTGCCGGAAGGGTCGCAGAACCACCCCAAGCATGGGTGTAGGCCGCATAGTCGCAGTTGTAATAGACGGCGTACGGGCCAGAGGATGAGTAGTTCGTATAGTCGGTGTTTTGGACGGCCTGGCGGTTGATGTAGCCACCGGTATAGAGCACGTCGAGCTGGCCCAACCGGCCCTTTAGGGTCCAGGCCGAGACGTCGCCCTTATCCTGCAAATTGTCGGGATTGAAGCGTTTGACCTTCAGATCGCCCAAGGTGGGATCATAGTCGAATACGCCCTCAGTGTTGAGGGTCTGGGAGAGGTGCTGCGCCTCGAAACTCCAATCGTCGTTGATCTTCAATTCGGCCGCAAGGCGAACGCCTTGATAATCTGCTGTGTTGAAGTTCTGCTTGACCAGGGGGCCATTGTTGACGATCGGGCGTGAGATGTTTGCAAAGCCTGGTCTGCCCCTGAAGCCAGGAGACGTCAGCGGCATCTGATAGGTGCCAGCTATGTTGTCGATATAGCCGCCCTTGTGGTCGCTGTAGACGACCAAGCGCACAGCCAGTCGGTCTGCAATGACGGCACATTGATGAAGCCTTGGCCCGAGGCACTCGGGTCTCCGCTCTTGGTCACCGAATAGCTGCCGGTGAACCCCGCGTGGTATTCTGTGAGATCTGGTTTGGCGGTGATATAACGCACCGCGCCCCCCATAGCGCTGGCTCCGAAGAGTGTGCCTTGCGGGCCCTTCAGAATTTCAATGCGCTCAAGGTCGGCTGCGTAAACGTCGAGATTGCGCACAGGCATCGAGACCGCAACGTCGTCGAGATAGACCGCGACATTCGGGTTGGTGCCTGCCGAGCCACCGATCAGGATCGACGCGGTATCGGTGGAGAGGCCACGAATATAGACAGTATTCTGTCCAGGGCCTCGGCCCGCAGCGTGAACGTCAGGCGTGAAGTTCAACAGCTTCTGGAAATCGGTAATGCCCAGATCTTTCAGGCTCTGGCCCGAAATCGCTTGGACAGTAATGGCGACGTCTTGCAGTTTTTCCTCTCGGCGTGACGCGGTCACCACCAGATCTTCAACTGTCGTCACTTGACTATCGGGCTTGACCGCATCGGCGGCTGAAGCGGCCGAAACGCCTGCTCCGAATATCGATAGAGCAGCAACCCCGACCGATAAGTGCCAGTTCTATTTCATCAATTTCCTCCCCTAGATGTTTTCAACTCTCACCGCTCAAGGTCGCTCGAAACGCTTCGACGTCCTGGACACGATGGAGATAGTTTTTGGTCTCATTCACGTTCCTGAGCCGATCCCAGGATCTGGTGACACAGTACAGGAATCAAAACCGTCACATTCAGCACGGCAGGTTGCAATGCCTTCAGCTCAAAAATGGCCTCAACTAATTGTAATATAACATAAAATAATAAATGCATGATAATATGCAGAAATCACAAATGCAGATGCACCCATCGCGTCACGCAGTGGCACCAAGGCCAGATCGGGCGATGCTGTCTATCGACTAAAACGAAGCACTGTCTTTTTTCCGTCACGTATCTGTCGCCAAACCTTGGCTTGTCGCGGTCGCCGGCACCTCATCACTTCCCTATAATTGACCGGCACTCAGCAGGTGCGCGGCGGCCATTAGCAGAGACATTCAATGCGATCCCACAGCCTTTCCCTATGCCTTATCCTGACCTTAGCGGCGAGCCAGGCGACTGCTCAGCAAGGCCCCACTAAAACCTTGCCCGTGTCAAAATTCTTCAAGGCCGGTGAATTGGATGCGCGCCTTTTGTTGGCAGCGCCGCCCGCTGAGGGATCACCGGCGGCATTGGCTGAACTTGCTGACCTTCGTGCCATTGCAGCGTCGAGAACCCCGGAGCGACTGGCCAGGGCTCAGCACGATGCAGATGTGGAAAATGTCACAGCCATTGCAGACGTTCTGAGTGCAGACTTTAATCTAGAGCGACTGCCAAAGACTGCGAAACTCTTTGACGACCTCAGGACCGAAGAGAGCATGGCGGCTAAGGCAGCAAAGAAGGTCTTTAATCGCCCACGGCCTTGGGAAGTTGACCCAAACCTGAGTTCCGAAGCCCAGCTAAAGGCCTGCGACAAGGGCGCGCCAAAGACCAGCTACCCCAGTGGACACGCGACAATGGGTTGGGCTGCGGGTGAACTTTTGGCAAACCTCGTCCCCTCCCGGGCGCAGGCCATTCTGGCCCGCTCAGATGACTATGCGCAAAGCCGGCTGGTCTGCGGCGTGCATTTTCCGAAAGACGTGCAAGCCTCACACGTGCTGGCGACGGCAGTAATCACCCGCCTGATGGTCCTTCCCGCCTTCCAAGCTGAGGTCGAGGATGCCAGAGCCGAATTGACTGCCGCGCACATCGCCCCCTAGGTTTCACGCCCCTGAGGCCCTGGCTTCACGGGGCGGTTGGGTCAGAGCTCAGCGCATAAAAAAGCCCCCCGCCAACTTTGACGGGGGGCTCTTTGTTTCGGGATACTGACCTCTAGAACGCGGCCTTCAGGGTGATCTGATAGCTGCGAGGCGTCAGGTATTGCGGGGCGTTAGCCGCGCCACCTTGCGCCGACGTCAGGGCAAACTGGTTGGTACCCACCACTAAGGCCTTACCCTTCATGCCGGTCAAAGGCTGCTTGTCTGCCAGGTTCAGGATTTGGGCCTGAATGGCATACTGGCCAAATTGATAGGTCGCGGCGAAGTTGGCCTGGGCCCACTTCTTGATGAGGCCCGTCGGGATCGATGTCCCCGAAGCGGCCGTCAGCATTTGTGGACCAATCCACTTGCTGTCCAAGGTCAGGACGAGGCTGTCATCAGCGACAATCACATCATGCCGTTCCGAGCGCAGACCGATCGCAGATGTCCAACGGGGAGCACCCGCTAGCTGCTTGCCATTGCCGCCTGGATTAATCGGGTCATCCTTGCCCACCGCCTTATTGACGCTGAGATTGGCGAAGGTCGAAAATCCTGGGACCAAGACATAGGTCGCTTGGCCTTCAATGCCCTGATAGGTCGCTCCACCAGAGTTGGTGTAATAGGACTGACCGTTCAGTGGGTTGGTCGGATCGTTGATCGTGTTCGACTGCAGCTTGTGCTGGAAGTCGATGTTGTAGATGTCCGCATCAAAGGTGAGGTTGCCGCGCGAAAAGACCGTGCCCAGCTGGTAGGCCATGGACTCTTGCGGCTGTACCGAGGCGAAGTTCGGATTGTTCACGTACATGGAGCCGATATTCGGCACCAGGAAGCCCTGAGAGGCTTGGGCATAGGCGGTCCAGTAGGGCGTGATCCGGTAGTTGGCCGTCAGGAAGCCAAGGGTCTTGTCATAGGTCTTGGCCAAATAGAGCGGCTGAAGCGTGCTCAAGACCGGCGCGTGGATGAAAAGCTCAAAATTCAGGTATTTCACGCCGGGTGTGATGGTCAGCTGGTCATTGACCTTCCAGGCGTATTGCGAAAACACCTGATAATAGTGCCAGCCGCTGTACTCATTGTACTTGGTGTCGAGGGGTGTCTGGCAGATACCGTTATAAGGCTTTCCAGGGGCCACCGTCTGGGGATAGCCGTAGCAGCCGGAAACGGCCGGAACTGTCGGGAACTTGGCGGCTTTCAGAGTGCCGTAGTCGGCGGTGCTGTAACCTGTCACACCGCTGCCAGCCACAGGAAGAGCGATCTGGAACGTGTAGCGCTTGGTGTGCGCCACTTCGTACATGCCGCCCAAGGTCAGTTCACCAGGACCGATGTCCTTGGTGAAGTGGATCACGTCACCGGTGACCCGATATTCGTTGCGCTTCCAATATCCGCCAAGGCCCGCAACCTTATTGGCCGTATAGCCTGAACCGCCGGCAGGATAGGCAAGGCCAGAAATATTGGTGATGACCGTTGGACCACCCACCGTCGCGCCGAAGGGGGTGGAATAGTCGTTAGTGTTCGCGGTCAGAGTCTTGTTCGAATACCAGTAGCTGTAGGTGGTGTTGTCGAAGCGGATGCCTGGACCGAATTCACCGGCTTCTTTCAGATATTCGAAGTCCGTCATCTTCTTGGTGTAATTCCAGCCCTTGTAGCAGCTGAAACGAGCATCGTTGCAGAGCGCGAAATTCTTTTGACCGCTCTTTTCAATTTCAGCGATGGTCCCATTGCTGATGTCCGACTGATAATAATGGTCATCATTGCGCGTGTAGAGCGCCGTCACGGTCAGCTTGTCCGAAACCGGCAAGGACATCTTTAGGTATTGGTTGTCGCCACCGGACGGGCTGTTGGTAAGATAACCCTTGGTGCCATATTCCTGGAAGTTGGCGATGACATTGGCATCATGGAACGCAGCCATGGGCCCCGAAGCCAAGGTCGTCACCGACTGCCAAGTGCTCCAGCTCCCGACCGTCAGCTTCTGGCGAAGACCAGCTTGGTTTTCAACAGGCAGCGAGAACAGGTTCAACGAACCACCGAAGCTCGCCTGACCAATGTCCATGGCGTCGCCGGG
>CAITHQ010000294.1 GCA_903892305.1 uncultured Alphaproteobacteria bacterium | reverse complement strand
GCCGTAAAGGCCATGGCGGAGGGCAGCGATGTGGTGCTGGTCATCGGATCTGCAAATTCGTCGAACTCGGTGCGCCTCGTGGAAGTCGCTCGAAAAGCGG
Source organism: uncultured Alphaproteobacteria bacterium (assembly GCA_903892305.1). Taxonomy (GTDB): domain Bacteria; phylum Pseudomonadota; class Alphaproteobacteria; order Caulobacterales; family Caulobacteraceae; genus Phenylobacterium. Next base: position 14,043 of record CAITHQ010000294.1, on the reverse strand, counting down.
GCGTTTCGGCGGCCCATCTCATAGATGACGCCTCCCACCTGGACTTGGCCTGGATTGAAGGTGCCCGCTCCGTTGGTGTGACGGCCGGTGCCTCTGCCCCTGAGGTCCTGGTTCAGGGTGTGATCGACAAGCTGAATTCCGCCTATGACGTCACCGTGCGCGAGATTGAGGCGGCCCGGGAAACGGTCAGCTTCAAGCTGCCGCGCATGCCCTAGACGACCTGACGCGGCTTCTGTGACTTGACCAATAGGCCGACCTCCCTCAATCGGAGCGCCGCATGGCTGTTTACACCGACCTCACCGACGAAGACTTGGCCTCTCTGCTGGCGGCCTATGACCTCGGCGCACCCCTGGCTTTTAAGGGTGTGGCCGAAGGGGTCGAAAATTCGAACTTTATGCTCGAGACCGAGACAGGGCGTTATTTTCTGACCGTCTATGAGAAGAGAGTCCGCGCAGAAGAGCTGCCATTTTTTCTGAACCTCCTCAGCTGGCTGGCCGATCACGGCTATCCGAGCGCTGCGCCGGTCACCGATCGCTCCGGCCAGATTCTGCAAACCGTGCGCGGCAAGCCAGCTGCCATTGTCACATTTCTGCAGGGCCTTTCAGTCCGACGCCCCAATGTCGCCCACTGCCGCGAGGCAGGCGCAGGCCTGGCGAAGCTGCATCTGGCCGCCCAGGGATATGCCGGAGTCCGCGCCAATGACCTCGGCCAGGCTGCCTGGGCACCGATGTTTGAGCGGCTGAAATCGGCCGCAGATGACTTAAAGCCCGGCCTCTCGGCAACCCTGACGGCTGATCTTGATTATTTCGCCGCCCATTGGCCACAGGGTCTACCCACCGGCATAATTCATGCTGATTATTTCCCCGACAATGTGTTCTTCAATGGCGGCAAATTCGCCGGTGCCATCGACTTCTATTTCGCCTGTGTCGATGCCCTGGCTTATGACATTGCCGTAGCGCTGAACGCTTGGTGCTTTGAGTCTGATGGCAGCTTTAATATCACCGCGGCCCGCGCCCTGGTCGCTGGCTATGAGAGCCAACGCCCGCTGACCCCCGCTGAGCGACACGCCCTGCCCATCCTGGCGCATGGGGCCGCCATGCGATTCTTCCTCACCCGCCTAGCCGATTGGGGCGCAACGCCAGCCGGAGCCTTGGTTAAGCCAAAGGATCCCTTGGAATATGAGCGCAAGCTGGCCGTGCACCGTGAAGCCCCTGATTTGGTGCTGATGGGCGCGGGTCAATGACCCCGCAGGTCGTAATTTATACCGACGGCGCATGCTCGGGAAATCCGGGTCCGGGAGGTTGGGGAGCCATTCTGACCCTGGGTCAGAACGTCAAAGAAATCTGCGGCGGTGAGCCAGATACGACAAATAACCGCATGGAACTCATGGCCGCGATCCGTGCCTTGGACGCCCTCACCAAACCCTGCAGCGTCGAACTTCACACCGACAGCACTTATGTCATGAAGGGCATTTCGGAGTGGATTCACAACTGGAAGCGTCGGGGTTGGCGCACGGCAGATAATAAGCCTGTGAAGAATGACGACCTATGGCGTGAACTTGATGAGGCTAGGGGGCGACATCAGGTCACCTGGAAATGGGTCAAGGGCCACGCGGGTCACCCGCTGAATGAACGTGCCGACGAATTGGCGAGAAAAGGCCTGACAGACGCCCGAACCCGCCCTTGACAAGGCCCACGGCGATCCCCAAATCGTTCAATATTGAACGAGATGGAGTACGGCAGTGTCCTCAAGCCCCTTGCGCCACACAGCAGCGCCACAGGATCATCCGCACATCGAAGTTTTTACGACGATAAGTGCCATAGAGCACTATCTCCGCAGAACCGTGATCCGCCACCTCCCAGCCGGCATGACCTATGCGCATTTCGAAGTGCTGCGGCACTTTATGCGGCACGGTGACGGCTTGACACCAGCCCAGCTGGCCCAGGTGCTGCTGGTCACCAAGGGCGCAGTCACCAACATTCTGCAGAAGATGGAAGATCAGGAGCTTATTGCGGTCATTAGCGATACGTCAGACGGCCGCAAGAAACGTATCAGGGTCACGCGCACCGGAATTGAAACCGCAAATGCCCTCTTCAAGGCCATGAAGGCACAGACCGAGAAGCTTCGAGACGGCTTTACAGACAATGAATTCCGGCAAGCCCTCCCCTTCTTGAGAGCCCTGGGAGCCTTCCTGGCGGAGGAAACGGCGACGGGATAGGGTCGGGCATGTTGTACCTCATCCTAAAGGCTGGCCTATCGGGCCTAATCATTGCCGCCGTTTCGGAAATCGCTAAGCGATCTCCTGGATTTGGGGCCTTGGTCGCTTCACTGCCTCTGGTATCTATCCTGGGAATGATGTGGCTTTGGCAAGACACCCATGACCCTCTCCGACTGGCCGATCATGCCCAGGCGACCCTTTGGTATGTCCTGCCGTCTTTGCCAATGTTCCTGATCCTACCGGCCCTACTTCGTCGAGGCACGCCGTTTTGGGTCGCCCTGGGGACAGGATGCCTAGTCACCATCGGGCTCTATCTCCTGATGGTCTCGGCGGGGCCAAGGTTAGGACTGCAGCTTGGGGGTTCAGGGGGAAGTTGATGGTCGGGACCCCATGGACCTCGCCGAGGGGCAAGGCCATGCGACGCCAGGTCAATCGACTTAATCAGGATTTCCTCACGAACTCAGCCCGCAGAACCAAGCCCTTAATGCCTTCGTACCGGCAGTCGATTTCCTGATCATCTCCGGTCAGTCTGATCGACTTGATAACCGTGCCGCGCTTCAGGGTCTGGCCTGCCCCCTTTACCTTGAGGTCCTTGATCAGGGTAACACTGTCCCCATCGGCCAGCAGGTTGCCGACCGAGTCCCGGACTTCCACCGCCAGTTCGGCCTTGTCCTGCAAACTGGCCGCACTGACCCACTCACCCGTGGCCTCGTCGAAGACGAAGTCCTCGTTACCGTTCTCTGACATGAGGCTTTGTCTCCCGATCCCAAATGCACAGACCCGGCAATAGCAGAAACTGGCGGGTTACCCCCTGACTCGTTTGGGCTTCAGGTTCCTGCTGGTCCGATGGTTCCGACTGATGCAGACTGGCTCAAATAGGGGGAACCGATGACAATCCAGCTCAGACAGATCTGCCTGGTGGCCGAGAAACTGGCACCGGTCATTGACGACCTCAGGCACATTCTGGGGCTTGAGGCCTGTTATATTGACCCAGGCGTCAAGGTCTTTGGCCTTGAGAACACCCTGCTCCCGGTCGGGCGGAACTTCATTGAGGTAGTTGCCCCGATTACGGAAAATACTGCAGGCGGACGCTACCTCCAGCGGCGCGGGGGCGATGGCGGATACATGGTGATCACCCAGGCCGACACCCGGCAAGCCCAGGCTGCGGTCCGCGGTCAGGCCCTCGAAAACGGCGTGAGGGTCGCCTATGAAATGGAGCGTGACGGCTGGAACCTCTGTCAGCTTCACCCCGGCGATATGATCGCCGCTTTTCTAGAGGTCGAGTGGGACCAGCATGAAGACCTCAGCGGCCATTGGATGCCGGCTGGTGGGACAGGCTGGGAGAGTAAGGTTCGCCAGGATGTCACTCAGGACATTGTCGGCGTTGAACTTCAGGGGCCAGAACCCGTAGTCCTGGCAGACCTCTGGGCGCGGGTGATTGGTGCAGAAGTCCAGGTCGTAGACGGCCTTCCAACCCTGGCCTTGAACAATGCCGTTCTGACCTTCGTAGAAGCCCTAGACGGGCGGGGGCCGGGGCTCTCAGGCCTGACCCTGGCCGTGCATGACCGGGCCGGGATCCTGAACCGGGCACACGAGCGCAGGAGACCCGTTTCTGGAGATCGGATCGATATCGGCGGCGTCTGGTTTCGCCTGAAATCTGCCAGGCAGGGCTGACCATGCTTGAAACCGTCGATGTCGTGATTGTCGGTGCGGGAGCCTCCGGTGCGGCCGTCGCCTGGAGTCTGGCCGACACGCGGATGCAGATTGTCTGCCTAGACCAGGGAGACTGGCCCAACCCGGCCAACTTCCCGTCCGCCGGTCGAGACTGGGAAGCCCGCCAACACACCGATCACAGCTTCAATCCCAGCGTCCGGCGAGCGGCGGCGGACTATCCGATCAATGAAGATGCCTCGCCCATTAAGATCGCCAACTATAACGGGATCGGAGGGGGCACAGTGCTGTATGCCGGTCACTTCCCGCGCTTCCATCCCTCCGACTTCCGGGTGAAAACCCTCGATGGGGTGGCTGACGACTGGCCCATCGATTACGCGACCCTCGAGCCGTTTTACGACCGTAATGACGCCATCATGGGTGTAGCCGGCTTACGCGGTGACCCCGCCAATCCCCTGAAGCCAGAGCGGATGCCCCCCCTGCCCCTGGGCAAGTCTGCCGCAGCCGTGGCACGGGGCTTCAATGCCCAGGGCTGGCACTGGTGGCCCTCTGACAGCGCCATTGCCACCCAGGAACATGAGGGCCGCGCCCCCTGCATCAATCTGGGCCACTGCCTCTATGGCTGCGCCCAGGGGGCCAAGGCCAGCACCGACATTACCTATTGGCCCCTGGCCGTCCGGGCTGGAGTCGAGGTCCGGACACACTCCAGGGTCCGTGAAGTGTGTGTTGATGACCAGGGCATGGCGACCGGCGTCATCTATTTCGACGCCGCGGGGCAGGAACAGTTCCAGCCTGCCCATATGGTCATCATGGCCTGCAATGGCGTTGGAACCCCCCGCATACTGCTGAACTCGAGGTCGAAGCTGTTCCCAGACGGCCTGGCCAATTCCAGCGGGCTCGTGGGCCGCAATCTGATGTTCCATCCCTATGCCTCGATCACTGGCTATTTCGACGAACCCCTTGATGGGGGGCGTGGACCTAGCAATGGCCTCTGGAGCCAGGAATTCTACGAGACCGATCCCGGCCGGGGTTTTGTCCGGGGCTATACCTACGAATTCAGTCGCGGTGGCGGTCCGGCCAGTCAGGCCCTGGGGGCGATTGGCAGCGGTCGGGTGCCTATAGGCTCTGGCCACCACAAGGCCTTTCGCAAGCGCCTGGACCACTCAACTGGCATGGTCGCCATTTGCGAGGACCTGCCCGAAGCCCACAATACCGTAACCCTTGACCCCACCCTGACCGATGCCCACGGAATCCCAGCCCCGAAAATCAACTACACGATCAGTGAAAACAGTCAGCGCATGCTGGACTTCGCCATGGCCAGAGGGGCCGAAGTGATGAAGGCGGCGGGGGCCTACGAAGTGCAGACCGCCGCACCCTTATCCTTCGGAGGCTGGCACCTCATGGGAACCGCCCGCATGGGCCGCGATCCAAAGACCTCGGTCGTCAATGACTGGGGGCGGAGCCATGATGTGAAGAACCTGTTTGTGGTGGACGGCAGCCTTTTCGTCACCTCGGCGGGGGTGAACCCGACATCGACCATCCAGGCCCTCGCCCTCTATGTGGCCGACGCCATCAAGTCGCGCCTTGCCAACCTGTTTGACTGAGACGGAATATGGCCCTTACAGACCAGCAGATTGAAGCCTTCCGCACCATTGCAGGCCGGATCATTCCCGCTGAAGACGGTGCGCTAGGTGCCGATGACGCCACCATTTTTGCTGATTTAAGTTCAAGCTTGAACGACATTGCGCCGGCCATTGCCAGCATCATCGACGCGGTGAATCTAGAAGGCTTTGGCAGGTTCGCCCAATTGCCATCAGTCGAACAGGATGTCATCCTGCGCAAGGTTCAAGGTGCCCTAGGCATGACCTTCTGGGCTGCCGTCCAGCGGGTGACGCTGTGCTATTACCGCGATGATAGGGTGCTAAGCGCCCTTGGTCTGCGCCCTGGCCCACCCTTTCCCAGAGGACAGGTCCTGGAACAGGGCGATTGGAGCCTGCTAGACCCTGTGAAAGCCCGTCAGCCCTTTTGGCGCGAAACCTAAACGCCGGCCAGCTGGGCCTTACGCTCGCGGCGACGGCGATGCAGGATATGCTCCGTATAACCATTCGGCTGAACCCTGCCCTGAAAGACCAAGTCTGAGGCCGCCTGGAAGGCAATGCTGGCGTCCGGATTACGGGCCATGGGCTGATAAAGGGGATCCTCGACATTCTGGCCATCCACCACCTTGGCCATACGCAGCAAGGTTTCGCGAACCTGGGCCTCCGTGCAGATACCGTGATGAAGCCAGTTTGCAATGTGCTGGCTGGAAATCCGCAGGGTGGCGCGGTCCTCCATCAGGCCCACATCGTGAATGTCTGGCACCTTCGAGCAGCCAACGCCCTGGTCGATCCAGCGCACCACATAGCCCAATATGCCTTGAGAATTATTGTCCAACTCCTGTTGGATATCGGCCTGGTTCCAGTTGGACTTCGCCAGAGGTGGCGTCAGTAAATCTTCTGTGCCTGTAGCGGCCAGCTTACCCATGGCGCTCTGCAGGGCCGCAACATCGACCTCATGATAGTGCAGGGCATGAAGGGTCGCCGCAGTGGGAGAAGGCACCCAGGCCGTGTTGGCCCCAGCCTTGGGATGGCCGACCTTTGCGGTCAGCATGTTCTGCATCTGGTCAGGTGCCGCCCACATACCCTTGCCAATCTGGGCACGGCCGGGGAAGCCGGTGGCAAGGCCGATCTCGACATTGCGCTTCTCATAGGCGACCAGCCAGGGCTCAGCCTTCATGGCATCTTTGCGGACCAAAGGACCGGCTTCCATGGCGGTATGGATCTCATCGCCGGTCCGGTCCAGGAAGCCCGTATTGATGAAGACCACTCGGTCCCGAGCCGCGTAGATGCAGGCCTTCAAGTTGGCGCTGGTCCGGCGTTCTTCGTCCATAATGCCCAGCTTCACAGTATTGCGGGCTAAACCGAGGGCGTCCTCGACCAGGTCGAACAGGCGCACCGCCAGAGCGACCTCGTCAGGGCCGTGCATTTTCGGCTTCACCACATAGACCGACCCTGCCGGACTATTGCGGCGGGCACCCTTAAGATCGTGGAGGGCTGCTGTGACGGTCACCAGGGCGTCGACAACCGTCTCAAAGACAGGCTGTCCATCCAACTGGACCATATCGGTCATCATATGATGGCCAACATTGCGGACCAGCAGCAGGCTGCGGCCGCGTAGCACAAGGTCAGGCCCCTTGGCTGTCTGGTAACGACGATCGGGATCGAGCGCACGGGTCTCGGTCCGCCCGCCCTTCTGGAAGCTGGCTGTCAGGTCGCCCCGCATAAGGCCCAGCCAGTTGCGATAGACATTGGCCTTATCCTCGGCGTCCACCGCCGCGACCGAGTCTTCACAGTCCTGGATGGCGGTCAGGGCCGACTCCATCAGCACGTCGGCTACATGGGCCAGATCGTCCCGACCGATGGAATGGTTTGCGTCGATCTGGATTTCCAGATGCAGGCCGTTATGGCGCAGGAGAACACCTTCAGGGGCCGCAGCCGCGCCGCGCCAAGCCACGCACTGGGCAGGGTCTTTGAGCCCTGTGCTGGCTCCCCTAGCCAGAGATACAGACAGCAGGCCACCCTCTAGCCGATAGCCCGTGGCATCGGCGTGTGAACCTTCGGTCAGGGGTGCGATTCGGTCCAGCAAGGCGCGGGCATATGCAATGACCTTTGCACCACGGGCTGGATCATATCCCTTGCCGCCCGTGGGGGGCTCAAGGGCATCGGTTCCATAAAGGGCGTCGTACAAACTGCCCCACCGGGCATTGGCTGCGTTCAGCGCATAGCGGCCATTGGAAACTGGCACCACGAGTTGGGGTCCCGCCAGCTTCGCAATCTCGGGATCAACATTCTGGACGCCGATTTCAAAGGCCTCTGGCTCAGGCAAGAGATAGCCAATTTCCTTTAGAAATTCAGTCTCTTCAGCAACATCCAGCGGCTTGCCCTTGCGCGCCATCCACCAGGCATCGATCTGGCCTTGCAGGTCGTCACGGCGAGCCAGTAAGTCAGCGTTTCGGGGGGTGAAATCTGCGAGCAGAGCCTCCAGCGAGGCCCAGAATTGTGCAGCAGAAATCCCGCTGTCTGAAAGCAATTCCTGTTCCACAAAGGCGTGCAGAATGTCGTCAACCGAAAGGCGATTGCTGATGTCCATGTAACGTCTTGCTCGTTGAAAAATCGATCAGGCGACCCGGGGCTGGATCACAATAACCGGCGCTTTAGACACGGAAGCGAGAGAATTTGAAGCCCTTTTTATAGGCCACTGGTTTCGCCTAACACTCAAGCATCGGAGAAGCCAAAGGGTTCCGAGGTGCGACGAATGTCATCAGACAAGATCTGTCGACCAATGGGTGGCGCGGACCTGGCCGTGCATTCGGTCCGATGGCAAAGGCGGCATGTGACCCCAATGGGTGTCGCCGTTTCGGGGCCAAAGGCTGATCGATCCTGGGTGTAAATCAGGGAACTGGCATGTTCTTCGGCGCAGCCCAGGGCGATGGCCCGCTCGACGCTCTGAGCGCCAAAACCGCCACCACCCGCGGTTACGGTGCGGGCGATGGAGAAAAATTTCTGGCCGTCAGGAAGCTCTAGCCATTGGGTAACGATCTGCCGCGGCGTCCGGAAGGCCTGATGGACCGTCCAAAGCGGACAGCCGCCGCCGTGCCGGGCAAAGGGAAAGCCAGCCCCGTCAAGCCGCTTGGAGACATTGCCCGCAGGATCAACCCGGATGAAGAAGAAGGGCACCCGCTCCTGCCCCGGCTTTTGCAGGGTGGTTAGTCGGTGGGCGGTTTGTTCAAAGCTGGCCCCGAACTGGCGACCTAGGGCCTCAACGTCATAGCGTTTGGCTTCCACTGCCTTGGCGAAGGCGGAATACGGCATAAGGATAGCTGCGGCCGCATAGCTGGCCAGGGCACGCCGGGTGAGGCGCTCACCGCCCTCTGTGTCAAACTTGGTTGTCCCAAGCGCAGCGTCGATCTCTGGCCGGAGTTCCAGATAGGCCAGTTGCAGGGCCAGCTGGAAGGTTTGGCTGGCTGTATCGAGGGAGTCCGCCAAGAGGATAGCCCGGCGATGGCGGTCTAGCCGTCGCACCGACCCTACCATGACGTTCGCCGGAAGGCGGCGTACTTTCAGGCTATGGCGTGCCTGGAGATAGCCAGACAGGCTGTCATGGCGGGCGACCGATTCCGCAAGTCGCTCAGCCGCGTCGTCCAGGGTGGGAAAGCTGTTGCGCCGTGCGGCCAGGAACCGCCGGGATTCAGCCACAGGGTCAGGTGGGTCGTCTGAGCTATCGCCAGCCGCTCCAGCCTCCGCGCCACGGTCGGCCAGGGCCAACTGCTCCTCACGATAGGCGGTGTAGAGCCGCAGGAAGGCGTCGGTAATGCCAGGGAAGTTCGTCGCCACGTCAGCGGTTTCCAGGGGCTGAAGATCGATGTCTGCGAACATGGGGTCCTTGAGAACCCCCTGCAGACGCGCAGCGTGATCTGAACCCTCCTTGCCGGCCAGGGCCGACATATCAAACTTGTAGGTCTGGGCCAGGCGCAACAGCATTTCCGCACTGAGGGGCCGGTGATTGCGTTCGAGCAGGGCGATATAAGAAGGGGACACTTCAAGGTCGGCGGCCATATCCGCCTGGGTCAGGCCGTGATCCCGGCGCAGACGGCGCAAGCTTGGTCCCACATAAAGGCGGCGATCGGCGGACATAGGCGCAATCCCATGTTGTCTACTTCTTACAGAAATACAGGAAAATTCTGTAAAGTGTTACAACTAAACCGCAATCGACTCCACTTCAGCTAAGCGGGTCTGTAGGCCGTCGTCTAAATTCCATTGTCGCATCAAGGACGCGTACCCATGTCTTATCAGGACCACATCTCCCAGGTCGGCCAGCTGATTCAAACCAAGAGCGGAACCTGGGACGGCATCAGTGCTGAATCCGTCGCACGCATGCGCCTTCAAAACCGCTTCCTCACTGGCTTGGACATCGCGCGCTATACCGCAGCGATCATGCGCAAGGACATGGCGGCCTATGACGCCGACTCCTCGCAATACACTCAGTCCCTGGGCTGCTGGCACGGCTTTATCGGCCAGCAGAAGATGATCTCCATCAAGAAGCACTTCGGCAATACCGACCGTCGCTACCTCTACCTGTCTGGCTGGATGGTTGCGGCCCTGCGCTCTGACTTCGGCCCCCTGCCCGACCAGTCCATGCACGAAAAGACCTCGGTCCCGGCCCTGATCGAAGAGCTCTACACCTTCCTGCGTCAGGCTGATGCCCGCGAGTTGGGCGGCATGTTCCGCGACATCGACGCCGCCCGCGCCGCGGGTGACAGCGCCAAGGAAAAGGCCCTGCTAGCTGCCGTCGACACTTATCAGACCCATGTCGTGCCAATCATCGCCGACATCGACGCGGGCTTTGGCAATGCCGAAGCCACCTACCTCCTGGCCAAGAAGATGATTGAAGCTGGCGCCTGCGCCCTGCAGATCGAAAACCAGGTGTCGGACGAAAAGCAGTGCGGCCACCAAGACGGCAAGGTCACCGTCCCGCATGAAGACTTCCTGCAAAAGGTCCGCGCCTGCCGTTACGCCTTCCTCGAGCTAGGGGTCGAGGATGGTATTATCGTCACCCGTACCGACTCCCTTGGCGCTGGCCTCACCAAGCAGATCGCTGTCAGCCATACGCCTGGCGACCTGGGCGACCAGTACAACAGCTTCCTCGACTGCGAAGAAATTACCCCGGAAAACGCCCAGAACGGCGATGTGATTATCAACCGCAATGGCAAGATGCTGCGTCCCAAGCGCCTGCCATCTAACCTGTTCCAATTCCGCGAAGGCACGGGCGCAGAGCGTTGCGTTCTGGACTCCATCACCTCCCTGCAGAACGGTGCAGACCTGTTGTGGATCGAAACCGAAAAGCCCCATGTTGAGCAGATCGCCAGCATGATGGACAAGGTTCGCGAAGTGATCCCCAACGCCAAGCTGGTCTATAACAACTCGCCGTCCTTCAACTGGACCCTGAACTTCCGCCAGCAGGTGTTCGACGCCTACAAGGCGGCGGGCAAGGACGTCTCGGCCTATGACCGCGACAAGCTGATGAGCGTTGATTATGACGCTACGGACTTGGCCATTGAAGCCGACGAACGTATCCGCACCTTCCAAGCTGACGGTGCCAAGCGTGCGGGCATCTTCCACCACCTGATCACCCTGCCGACCTATCACACGGCCGCCCTGTCCACTGACAACTTGGCCAAGGAATACTTCGGGACCCAGGGCATGCTGGGCTACGTCCTCGGCGTCCAGCGTCAGGAAATCCGTCAGGGCATCGCCTGCGTGAAGCACCAGAACATGTCGGGCTCGGACATCGGCGATGACCACAAGGAATACTTCGCCGGCGAAGCGGCCCTGAAGGCCGGTGGCGCACACAATACGATGAACCAGTTCGGCTAGGACGGGTTCAAGGCACCTAAGGACAAAGGCCCGGAGTTCACGCTCCGGGCCTTTTTTCTATTTGGCTCACGGCCAAGATCGGTCGGCGACCTGATGTCAACCTAGCCCTTGGGGGCGGGGTTTGCCTTCATGAAGGCCCGGCAGTCAGCCGAGATCTTGTCGACATTCTTAGCCAAGCAAGCCTGGACAGCAGACCTGTTGAAGGTCGCCATTTCGGGCTTACAGACAACCTTGGCATCAGCAATGCAGGCTGCCCTGCTAGGTTCGGCATGGGCCAGGGCCGGGGCGCTCAAGGCGAGAAACGCAGCAAGGGAAAGACAGAGCTTCATGGAAATCTCTTTTCGCAGATGACAAACGACTAGCTCCTGAGATCGTTTTTCTGCCCCCGCACTGTCAATCTTGAACCCGGCGGGATGACCAAAATGTCCGAACCGGTCCCAGTGGTTTCACCCTCGATTAAGCCGAGCGACCGGGTAACCAACATGGTCGGCGCGGATACCCTGCGCCCCTTCTAATTTGGACTTCAGTATTCCACTGCACACCCATAGGCCCTGGTCAGGGGGCGCTTCACAGGCTTGGCGGACCTTAGATCTCGCAGGGCCGCCGTGACGTAGTCCTGGCCATCGTCGCGGGTCTTTTGGGGGTCAGGATCCACCGCGCCCTGATAGACCAGCAGCCCATCCTTGCCGATGACAAAGACCGTGGGCGTGGTCCGGACGCCATAGGCTTGGCCGATGCGGGTGTCTTCATCGAGGACCAGGCTGGTCGCCTGCGCCTTCGTCGCCACAAGCCTAGCCTTGGCGGCTTCAACCGTGAGATGGCCCGGCCTGCCCGACGGGGACGTATTGATGGAGAGCCAGACAACACCAGCCTTGGTAGCCCGACCTTGAATGGCCTGCATGAGTCCGCGCTGATATTTCAGCGCTGTGTAGGGACAGACGGGGCTGGTCCATTCTAGGACGACAATCTTGCCCGCATAGTCCGACAGGGCGTGGGATCGCCCATCTGACCCCAGGGCTGAAAAGCCTGGCGCAGGGCTGCCAATTTCTACCCGCCCCAGCGCAGCCCAGGCAGGGCTAACGAATAACCCGAGACAGAGTGCCAGGATCAGGGCGCGCGCCATAGCCCGCGCCCTGTCTCGACTAGTGGGACGCCGCAGGTGACGCCGCAGATGGCGTCGATGCAGGGGCAGGCGGAGGTGCAGGCGGGCCACCGCCGGCAGGGCCGCCACGACGCATGCCGCGCATCATCTTCATGACCTTGTCCAGCTCAGCCTGATTGATGGACCCATCATGGTCGCTGTCGATCAGGAAGAAGTTGGACTTCATCCGATCACCCATACGCCCGACAAGTTCCTCCTTCTGAAGCTTGTCATCCATATTGGCATCCAGAATTCCCATGAACCGACCCTCATTGAGCAGTTGGTCATAGGTGTTCATGTTGGCAGACGTCTCTCCGGCCCAGCGATAACGGACAGCCGTATAGAGCATTTCATCAAAGGACTGATCGCCCCAGGGGACCGTCCGGTTAGGATCGGGATTGGCCGGATTCCGCTTGGAGTTATCGTAGGTGTAGATGGCAATCAGCTTGGAACCAGCCGGGACAGCTATGGGCTCGGCGAACTCGAACTCCCTCTGCCAGTTGAAATCATAGTGCGAGAGGGCGAGGAGCAGTTTCTGCTTGCCGTCAGGATACTTGATCCACAGCTGTGATGACGCCCCACGATAGTGCGCGTGCGGGAAGGCACCGTGCAGGATCGCATCTTTCGGGAAGGTCATGTAGGCCGACTGCTTCCAGTTCTCGACATTGGGCGGAATGGAAATGTTTGGATTGAGAACGACCGAGTTGTGCATGACTAGATTTGGCGTCTTGTCATAGAAATAGAGCGCAATCTGGGACTTCTCAGTCACAGCCTTGCCAAACGGCGTGTAGTGGTTCTGGAACCCAATAGCACCACCTGGAGGGATAAAGGCCCCCGTATCATCAGGCTGGACAATGGACTCAGCGCCCACTGCATACCCGCCGACGGAGACGCCCCAGCGGCTCTCATTGGCAGGTTCACCCGGCTTTGGGGCATCATTCATATAGCCGGTCAGGATATGGTGGACCGACTGACGGTTTTCGACCTTGATTGTCGAGGCACGCAGCCACTTGCCGTCCTTAAGCGGGTTCAAAACGACGGGTCGCTGATAGTCAACCACCCCTGTCGCCGGGATGTCATATGCAGGAATGTCGAGGATCAAGTCGGGCTTGCCCAGGGGCCATTCCGCAGCGTGATATTCGACCGCAGCAATGGGATCATCACCTTCGCCGCGGGGGGCACCAGCTTCGATCCAATGGACCATCTGTTTGATCTGCTCGGAGCTAAGGCTGCGATCACCATGGAACTTGCCCACATCGGGGTCAGCCCGCCAGGGCGGCATGCGCTCTGTCCGGATAACTTCGCGGATCATAGGCGCGAAGCTCTTGATCCGCTGATAGTTGGTGAAGGGCATGGGGCCAATGCCACCGGGCTGGTGACAGGCCACGCACTTATCCTGAATGATCGGTGCAATGACTTTCGAGTACGAAATGTTGACCGCTGAAGGTTTTCCACGGTCAGGGAAGTTGATCAGGCAACCCACGGCAGGCTGACGTTCCACCGCAACGGGCTTGCCAGCCAGAAAGGCGTTCAGAGCATCT
>CAITHQ010000293.1 GCA_903892305.1 uncultured Alphaproteobacteria bacterium | reverse complement strand
CGTGGACTTCGGCGCCTCTGAGGGGTTCGACCCTCGGGCGTTCGGCCTCTTCCCGGTGAGCGTCGATCTGTGGCGCGGCTTTATCTTCGTCAATCTGGACGGCAAGGCCGCGCCCCTGGCGCAGCTGACCGAGCCTCTGGATGGCCTGTTCGATGCCCATGGGGTGACGACCGCCTCAGCCACCCTGCGCCGCAGCCATGATCTGGACTGCAACTGGAAGACCTATGTGGAGAACTACCTGGAGGGCTATCACGTCCAGGCGGTGCACCCCCAGCTGGCCTCGGAGGTCAAGCCTGAGACCTATCAGGTGCGCATGGTCGGCGCGGCGGCGGTGCATGAGGTGGAGACCCAGAGCGGCATTAATGACGGCCTCTGGGTCTGGCTCTGGCCCAACCTCGCCTTCAACGTCTATCGCTATGGCCTGATGGTCGAGCACATGCGGCCCATGGGTCATAATAAGACCCGGCTGGACTATCTCTATTTCTACGAGCCCGGCGTCTCTGACATGGAGGCCGTGCTGGCAAGCTCAGACACCCTGACCTTTGAGGACAAGGTGATCTGCGAGGCGGTGCAGCGCAATCTCGACGCCGGGGTCTATGGGACGGGGGTGCTTTCCCCCCGGCATGAGACCGCCCTGGCCTGGTTCCAGTCGCAGATTGCCAAGGTCCACCCATGAGCGGGCCTAGCAAGACCCAGCGTCTGGGCGTCCTGGCGGCCATAATGCTGACGGCGGGCAATATGATCGGCTCGGGGCTCTATTTCTTGCCGGCCACCCTAGGGGCTTACGGGTCCATCACCATCCTCTCCTGGGCCATAGCCAGCGGCGGTGCCCTGCTCCTGGCCCTGGTGTTTGGCCTGCTGGGGGTGCTTAGGCCCACAGGGGACGGGGTGGTGGACTATGCCGGCAAGGACCTGCACCCGGCGCTCGGCCATGTGAGCTGGTTTGCCTATTGGGTGAATTGCTGGATCGGCACCACAGCCATAGCCGTGGCCGTGGTCGGCTACGCAGCCTATTTCATTCCAGCCCTGGCCGCGCCGGGGCCAGCCCTCATGGCGGTGCTGGCGGCCATCTGGCTCTTCACCCTAGCCAATCTGGTCGGACCGCGGCTGGTGGCCCAGATCGGCGGCGCCACCCTCCTCCTCGGCCTCGCCCCCATCCTCCTGGCCATAGGGGTAGGCGTCTTTGCCTTTGATCCGCACCTCTTCCAGGCCTCCTGGAATGTCAGCGGCAAGCCCGACCCCGCCGCCATGAGCCTGGCGGTCACTCCGGTCTTCTGGGCGTTTCTCGGCCTCGAAAGCGCCAATGTCGCCGCCCGGGTGATTGAGAACCCCCAGCGCAACCTGCCCATTGTCGCGGTCGGCGGCGTCCTGCTGGCGGCGGTGGTTTATATGTCAGCCTCTGTGGCGATTATGGGCCTCCTCCCCGCCAAGGCCCTGGCGGCCTCCACCGCCCCCTTCGCCGACGCCATAGCCCACATTGCCGGCCCTTTGGCCGCAGGCCTGGTGGCCTTCTGCGCCCTGGCCAAGGCCTCCGGCTCCCTCGGCGGGAACTTTTTGCTGACCGCAGAGAGCGGCAGGGCCGGCGCCCAGGCGGGCTATCTGCCCAGGATCACCACAGACGCCCCAGACGCCCCCCGCCGCACCCGCGACATCCTGTTCACGGGCGGCTTGATGAGCCTGGCCAGCTGGGCCAGCCTGTCGCCGACCCTGGGCAAGCAGTTCTCCCTGCTGATCAATATGTCGGTCATGCTGTCCCTGGTGTTCTACCTGCTCTGCGCGCTCAGCCTCTGCCGCGCGGCGAAGGATCAGGGGACGGCAAGGGCGCGGATGGCGACCCTGGCCGTGGGCCTAGGGGGCGCAGGGTTCACCCTGTGGGTGATGGCGACCGCGGATCCGAGCTTGAGGCTGCCGACTGTGGTGGCGGTGGGGGTGAGTTTGGGGTTGTGGGCGGTGGGGCGGGGGAATTTTGGCCAAGGCTAACAAAACAAGCTTTGAAGCAAACCGTTGAATGGCCCACCACGCGGAACTGGCGCTAAAACGACAGTAAAAGCCCCTTTTCAATGCGCGGCCAAGCGATGAAGCATATCGATCGCCGACACTGCTCCCTCTCTACCGAACTGCTGATCAAAAAGAAGTACATCCGCCCGAGCACGAACCGACATTGCCATCCAGGACTCATGGTCAGCTAGAGCACGTTCGATGGCCGCGAAGATTGCGTCAGCGCTGGACCCATCCACGGTCCACGCATTCACCCCATCCACGGCATAT
>CAITHQ010000292.1 GCA_903892305.1 uncultured Alphaproteobacteria bacterium | reverse complement strand
GCCTGCGTACGCAGCAGCCCAAGAGCGCAAGTTCCATCGCCTGTCTCGCCTTTGTCGCCCTGATGGCGACGGCTTTCTGGGCGGGTGCCCTATGGGTTGGAAATATTCTTCTTCATATTTTCGCCGTCGGTTAAGCCCTGCCGATTGAGGCGTATTTGAACCCCCGGCTACGGATGTCGGCCGGGTTGTAGATGTTACGCAGGTCGACCAAAGTCGGCGCGCGCATGACGCTTTTGACCCGATCCAGGTCCAGAGCGCGGAACTGGTCCCACTCTGTAATGATCACCAAGACATCGGCGCCCTCGGCGGCGGCGTAGGCGTCATCCTTGAAAGCAACGGCAGGGAGCATGTGGCTGGCTTCTGTCATGCCTTCTGGATCATAGGCCTGAACGACCGCACCAGCCGCCTGCAGGGCTGGGATGATGTCCAGGGCTGGGGCATCGCGCATGTCGTCCGTATTGGGCTTGAAGGTCAGACCTAGCACGCCGACCACCTTGCCGGTCAGGTCACCGTTCGCCACCGCTGAAACCTTGATCGCCATCGCCTTCTTGCGGGCATCATTGATCTCCACCGTAGTCTCGATCAGTCGCGCTGGGCTTCCCGCATCGCGGGCGGTGCGGACCAGGGCTAGGGTGTCTTTAGGAAAGCAGGAGCCGCCATAGCCTGGACCGGCATTTAGGAATTTGCCCCCGATCCGCTTGTCGAGACCAATGCCCCTTGCCACTTGCTGAACGTCGGCACCAACAGCCTCACAGAGGTCGGCCATCTCGTTGATGAAGGTAATTTTCAGAGCCAGGAAGGCATTGGCGGCATACTTGATCAGTTCCGAAGTTCGCCTTGAAGTGAAAAGGATCGGCGTTTCGTTCAAAAATAGCGGGCGATAGAGTTCTATCATGGCCGCGCGGGCGCGGTCGTCGTCGAGGCCGACCACCACGCGATCTGGATGCTTAAAGTCCTCGATGGCCGCCCCCTCCCGCAGGAATTCGGGATTTGACACCACGGCAAACTGAGCATCAGGGCGCCTGGCCCTGATGATCTTCTCAATCTCATCGCCGGTGCCTACTGGAACGGTGGACTTGGTGACAATTACCGTGAAGCCCTCGAGCAGAGCTGCGACCTCTTCAGCGACGGCATAGACATAGGACAAGTCTGCATGGCCATCGCCGCGGCGGGAGGGGGTCCCCACCGCAATGAAGACGGCGTCAGCGGTCCTCACCGCCTCTGCACCGTCTGTGGTGAATTGCAGCCGCCCGGCCTTGACGTTCTGGGCCACCAGATTTTCGAGCCCGGGCTCGAAAATCGGAATACCGCCTGACTGCAGGCGCTCGATTTTCGAGGCGTCCTTATCGATGCAGGTCACGGAATGACCGAAGTCTGCAAAGCAGGCTCCGCTCACGAGGCCCACATAGCCCGTGCCTATCATTGCAACTTGCATAGCAATCTCTCAGTTGGCTGCTTCGGCTAGATTTCTTGGTTGTAGGCGCCGACCTGTGGCCGCTTGGCTAGGCGCGGCTTTACTTCCTTGTGGAAAAGGTCGCGCATGTCGTCTTCCGACCTGGTGCTCTCGACCACCACGACGATTTCGGGCTTGTTGGACGAAGCGCGGACCAGGACCCAGGAGCCGTCCTCCAGGGCAACCCGGACGCCGTTTACTGTGATGACTTCGGAAATCTTGCGGCCGAGAATGGTTCCCCCCGCCTTGGCCAGAGCCTCATATTCTTCAACCACGCCCTGGACGATGCCGTACTTCTGATCGTCGGCGCAATGGGGAGACATGGTCAAGGAGGTGTAGGCCACGGGCAGGGCGGCCTTGAGGTCTGAAAGGTTCTTGCCAGGATTGCGGTCCAGCATGGCCAGAACGGCTGCAGCCGCCGTCAAGCCACAGTCATAGCCGCGTCCGAAGGGGGCGTTGAAGAAGAAGTGGCCCGATTTTTCAAATCCGGCCAGGGCACCGATCTCTGCGGTCTTGCGTTTGATATAGCTGTGGCCGGTCTTCCAATAGACTGTCTTGGCACCGTTAGCCTTCAGCACAGGGTCGGTCGCGAACAGGCCTGTGGACTTCACATCGACGATGAAGGTGGCGTCTTTATTCAGGGCCGAGAGGTCGCGGGCTAGCATCAGGCCGATCTTGTCGGCAAAAATCTCCTCACCGGTATTGTCCACCACGCCGCAGCGGTCGCCGTCGCCGTCGAAGCCCAGGGCCAGGTCGGCGCCATGCGCCTTCACGGCCTTTGCCATTTCGTGGAGCATTTCGTGGTCTTCGGGATTGGGATTGTAGCGGGGGAAGGTCCAGTCGAGATTGCAATCCATCTCGATCACCTCGGCCACGCCCATCCGCCGTAAGGCGTCTGGTGCAAAGGCCCCTGCTGTTCCATTCCCGCAGGCGCAGACGACCTTGAGCGGTCGTTTAATCGCAACCCTTGCACCAACGTCGGCGATATAGCGTTCTGCGACCCCTTCCACATGGGTCAGGCTGCCGCCAGGGCGCACGGTCCACTTGCCGCCGAGCACGATGTCCTTCAGTCGGCCCATCTCGTCCGGGCCAAAGGTCAGGGGCTTTTGCGCGCCCATCTTCACCCCGGTCCAACCATTTTCGTTGTGGCTGGCAGTGACCATAGCCACACAGGGAGCGTCCAGGTCAAACTGCGCAAAATAGGCGGTTGGCGACAGGGCCAAGCCGATGTCGAGGACCTCGCAGCCAGCCGCAACGAGACCGATGGTTAGGGCCTGTTTGATGGAGAGCGAATAGGATCGGAAGTCATGGCCGACCACGATGCGCTTCTGGCCAAGTTCCTGAATATAGGTTCCCAGGCCAAGGCCCAGGGCCTCGACACCCAGCAGGTTGATTTCGGCCCCGAACAGCCAGCGGGCATCATATTCCCGAAAGCCTGTCGCTTTCACGAGGGGGTAGTTCTCAAAGTCCGGCGTCTGCAAGGCCAGTTCGGCGCGGGGAGCGGAAAGCATGGATTCTCCGAGTCAGGCCCGAATCAACTTGGGCGTTCGTTCTTTAGGGACGATCCAGTTACAGAAATATGTAAGTTTTACATGACCCCGGCGCGTAACAGGTCATGAACGTGCAGGATGCCCACCGGTTGCCCATCCTCTATCACAAACAGCATATGCACGCTGGGGGGTGGGTCTGCCATCATGGCCAGGGCCTCGGAGGCCAACTGGCGCGATGAGACCGTTTTATTCGGGCCGGGAGTCATGACCTCTCCGGCTGTACGCGACATCAGGCCGTCCATGTGCCGACGGATATCCCCATCTGTGATGACACCGATCAGGTGGCCGTCCGAATCCTGCACGCCGACAATGCCAAAGCGCTTCTCGGTCATGACCAGCAGGGCCTGGGACATAGGCGCATCAGGGGAAATCAGCGGCAGCTCTGACGCGCCGTGCATCAGATCGCCCACGGTGCGCAGCATGGCACCCAGCTTGCCGCCTGGGTGGAAGGTCTTGAAATCTTTGGCAGTGAAGCCACGCTTTTCCAGAAGGGCGACGGCTAGGGCGTCACCTAAGGCGATCTGAAGGGTGGTGGACGTAGTCGGGGCATTGACTTCGCCGGTGGCTTCCGCAGCTTCTGCCAGCAGAAGCTGGACGTCAGCGGCTCGGCCAAGGGCGCTATCGGCTGAGGCCGTCAGGGCGATCACGGGGATCTGAAAACGCTTGGAATAGGCCAGAATATCGGCCAGCTCCCGCACCTCCCCAGACTTCGATAAGGCCAGGACCACATCCTCTTGTCCGATCATGCCCAAATCGCCATGGCTGGCTTCATTGGCATGGACAAAATGGGCGGGCGCGCCAGTCGATGCAAAGGTGGCGGCGATCTTGCGGGCAACATGGCCGGACTTTCCAACGCCCGTGCAGATGATACGTCCCCTGGCCTTAGCCAGAATGTCCACAGCCTGCACAAAGGCATCCCCGAGCGACTGCGATTGCAGCTGAAGGGCGTCGGCTTCGGCGCTCAATACCCGGCGACCCACGGCGATGGCGTCGAAATCACTCATTGAGTCGGTGCCAATCTCTGTGCCTGGAGATCCATCAAAGCCTGCTTAGCCCTTGCCGCCTGTTGATTGGCTTCAAGAGATTCCTTGGTCATGGCGGCCTTCATCTCCGGCGTCTGCTGCAGGGGGGTATGGCCAAACAGACCAGGCGATCGGTCGCCCAGGCCTTGAGGCCAAACCATAGCAAGGCTGACCAAGGCTATGGTCAGGGCGATCAGGGCGGGGAGAAAGAGTCGATCCAGCATGTTAGGGCCGATATACCCCTTGCGAGGCCCAAGGACCAGCGGCGCACACTTGACGTCGCGAGGCTCCAGCCCTAGCCCGGCGCCGACAAAAGGAGTTCAACCTGTGCCTACCCTGATCCTGCTGCGCCATGGCCAGAGCCGTTGGAACCTGGAAGACAAGTTTACAGGTTGGGTGGATGTCGACCTGACGCCGGAAGGCGAGGCACAGGCCCGTAAGGGTGGTGAACTGATGGCGGCAGCGGGACTGCAGATTGATCGGGCCTTTACCTCGGTCCTCACCCGAGCCATCCGCACCCTCTGGCTGGCCCTGACAGCTGCAGGCCAAGTCTTTGTCCCTGAGACCAAGGACTGGCGCTTGAACGAGCGTCACTATGGCGGGCTCACCGGCCTGAACAAGACCGAGACTGCGGCGAAGCATGGCGTAGACCAGGTCAAAATCTGGCGCCGCTCATATGACATACCGCCTCCGCCCATGTCGGCGGATAGCGCGTTCGATTTCTCTAAGGACCGGCGCTATGCGGGGGCTGTTCTGCCCCTGACCGAGAGTTTGAAGACCACGCTTGAGCGGGTTGAGCCCTATTGGCAGGCTGAAATTGCACCTAAGCTCGCGGCCGGTGAAACGGTCCTGGTGGCCGCCCATGGCAATTCCTTACGCGCCATCGTCAAGCTACTCTACGGCATTGCCGATGATGCCATAGTCGGCGTGGAGATTCCCACAGGCAATCCCCTGGTGATCGATTTGGACGCCAGCCTTAAGCCGGTAGCGGCCCGCTATCTGGATGCTGAACGGGCTGAAGCCCTGCCACTGATCTAGTCCTCTAAAGCCAGGGCGATCTGAGCGTCGGATCGTCGTAAGAGCACCATCAGTCCTATAGCCAGCAGGGCGGGCAGGATTGCCCAGGGATTGCCAAGCGTTGCAAAGGTCGTCCCCATGCCGAGCAGTGCCGCCACAGACGCCTCGGCTAGGGTCGCGAACCAGGATGACCCCTTGCGGCGCCTGAAGTCCTTCCGCTTACTGGGCTTTTGATACCAGATGTTGATCAGGCCACAGGTGATGGCTGAGGCGATGCAACCCCCTAGGGCGAAGCATCCTGCCACTGGCGCGACCCAGACCAGATAGGCCAGTAAGGGCGCTAGAAAGATCACCATGGGCAGGTAGGCCGCCGCCAGTTTTGCCCGGCGGAAAACGCCCTGACGGGTTGGTGATCCAGCCAGAAGATCGTGAGCTTCTTCTGCGGAAATTGTGATCCAAGCCAGGGTACCTGCCACCTGCCCAGACATGAAAACAAGGCCGCCAGCAGCGGCGGCGAGGACCAGGCCTGTGTCACCACGGGCGCTGCGGATCACGAGATAGGCTAAGGGGATCAAATAAAGAGTGCGCAGTAGGACATTGGACACCAGGGCCGCATCGCGCCACAGCAGACGCAATTCCTTGCGGAAGGTTGCCTGGAAGGCGCTGGTGTCCCACCGCGCGGCCTGGGCCTTAATGGGCGCATTGGCAGTGTCTGCGCCGCTGGCCATGGTGGCGTCTGCTGCGAAGCGGTCGCCCAGCCAAGAGCTGACCCCGAAGAACAGTATGATAGCGCCCAGAGTGTAGCCAAGCAGGACAAGGGGCTGCCCCATCATGGCGCGCAGGGGAATGTCTGCCCCTGGTGGCAGTTTGAAGGACTCATCCAGAGCAAGCGCCTTGGCCTGGGCCCATATGCCTTGAGACTGACTTCTTCCGAAGAAGGTATTGACCTGACTGACCAGGAAAAAGCTAGCACCGATGATTGCTGCCAGGAACTGTGCAACCGCCCGAGTGCGGCGAGCGCCGATCAGTCTGAATAGGAAGGTCGATAGGGCCAGGCCCATAGCGGCAGCACCCAGGGCCGTCGATGCTAGGACCAGATAAAAGGCAAGCCAGGATGGATGGCTGATAATGGCGACGGGAATCAGTAACGGCGAGACCATCAGGGCGAAGGTCAGGAAGACCGTCACCGCCAGGGCCATGAACCGAGCGGCCAGGGTCTTGCGTGGCGGGATAGGAGCTGTGAAGAGCAGGTCCAGGTCGCCCCGCTGGTAAAGGTTCTCGGTGGCCGAAGACAGGGTCTGGGAGACCATCAGACTTGCCACAGCCAGCAGGCCGAGGTCCGAAAGTATGATGGTCAGCCGCGAGATAGGTAGCTGGTAATTCCTCAGAAAGAAGCCCAGGGGCACGCCGGCAACCCCCGTAAACACCATGATCACAAGGCAGATGATGACAAGGCCCCGCACCCCGCCACCGCTACGGGCCAGGACGGCACGCCAGGACAGCCGAAGCTCATGGAAGAGCAGGCCCGCCGTCGTACCCCTCAGGATCTGCGCCACGCCGCCGCCTGAGGTTTTCAAGCTCTAAGGGCACCTTGGTCGCCGGTCAGTTCCAGGAAGATGTCCTCAAGGGTGCCGCCCTGACCTGCGGTCCTTGCGCGTAGCTCGTCCAGTGTGCCCTCAGCCAGCAGTTTCCCGGCCTGGATGATGCCAATCCGATCTGCCATGCGTTCGGCGACCTCAAGAATGTGGGTGGTTAGTATGACAGTGGCTCCGGCGGCGACCCTGGCCTGCAGCAGGTCCTTCACCTGACGGGCAACGGCGGCGTCCAGGCCGGTCAGAGGTTCATCGAGAATGAGCAGTTTGGGGTCATGTATCAGGGCTCCTGCCAGGGCGGCCTTCTGCTGCATACCCCGGGAAAAGCCTTCGCAACGGCGATTGCGGTCTTCCCATAGGCCAAGTGTCTGTAGCAGGTCCTCTGCGCGGGTGGCGGCCAAGGCCGGCGGAACATTCCAAAGGCCGGCCACAAATTCCAAATATTCCAGGGGGGTCAGGCGCTCATAGAGCATGGGTTCATCCGGGGCCCAGGCGATGACCTTCTTGGCCTCCAGGGGTGACTTCAAAACATCAATACCAAAGACCGAAATGGACCCAGAATCAGGTGCAAGCAGCCCAGCCACCATGCGTAGGGTTGTCGTCTTGCCTGCGCCATTGGGCCCCAGCAGGGCATAGAGCTCACCGGTCCGTACCACGAGATCCAGACCCTGCACGGCCGGTGTCTTGAAACTCTTATTCAGGTCGGCAACGACCAGGGCATCCACCATTACCGCCTCTTTTGACGTTTTTCGGGGGCGAAACGGTCGACCCTTTTGCCTGTCATAGACACTAATCCTTGACGCGGGCTTGCCAGCCGGGCCGAGGGAGGGCGAAAAGAGGCGATGATTAGCGATCTTCAGGCCATGCGCCGGGCCATCGATCTGGCGCGCGCCCATCTGGGACGGACGGCGGAAAATCCGTCGGTTGGATGCGTCTTGGTGAAGGATGGCGTCATTGTCGGCGAGGGCGTTACCGGAGTTGGTGGGCGGCCTCACGCAGAAGAGCTCGCGCTGGATCAGGCAGAGGCGGCTGCCCGGGGATCTACCGCCTATGTCACCCTCGAACCCTGCGCCCATCGCACCACTGGCGCTATTTCTTGCACGGAAAGATTGATTCAATCCGGTGTGGTTAAGGTGGCGATTGCATGCGCTGACGCCTCTATTCATGCCGCCGGGCAGGGGGCCGCGAAGCTGATAGCCGCCAAAATCCCCTTGCAATTTGGGCTTTTAGCAGATGAGGCCGCCTTTCTCTACGCTGACTACAGGCCAGCCTAAGCCTTCGCGCTATGCGGGATATGAAGATTATAATTTTTATCAGATTTACTCTGTCTGTAGGGAAAACCGAAACCCTGAACGGGCATCTTCCAGGACCGCCCCGGCTGCGTCTTTGATGCGATATTATGCTGGGCAAATTGGTTGCAAGGCTTCCGAATATGCCCATGGCACAGGCGTCTGCTCGCGCCGTTGAAAAGCTGGATCAGGCTGCCGTAGATGAAATCTGCGCCCGGCATGAGCGTATGTGCGCCTCACGTCCCGGTGGTATCAGAGCCAATTTTGCCTGGAAAGACCTGTCGGATATCGACCTCCGCGGCCGTAATCTGACGGACGCCGACATGACCGGCGCAGTGCTTAAGGGATGTCTTCTGCAAGGCGCACGCTTGGAACACGCCATACTCTATGGGTGCGACCTAAATGGTGCCCACCTGAGTGGCGCATTTTTGAAGCGCGCCGATCTGCGGTCGGCCAATCTCAGTCTTGCGAACCTCGCAGGGGCTGACTTGTTCGAAGCCGATCTGCGTCCAGGTGTGGTGCTTACCGGAGAGGGTGCGAAAAGCATGCGCCTTTATGATCCCAAGGCGGAAGGTACAGGATCCCGGATCGCTGTTTTTGCCGGTGCCAATCTGCAGGGAAGCCGCCTGTCGGGGGCCGTGAGCGTGGCCGCAGATTTCAGCAACGCGCTGATGCGGGAGGCCAAGCTGGTCAAGGCAAACTTCCAGCGCACCTCCATGGTCGGTGTCGACATGACGGGTGCTGACCTATCAAGTGTAGACTTTGAGGGGGCTGATCTTAGCCAAGCCGTTCTCTTCGGCGCTCAGACCCGGTCCTGGAATGTTCGCAACGCTAATCTTGTTGGTGCCCTACAAAATAGCCAGCATGTCGATCCGGCGGTCCGCGAGGCTTGGATCTCCAAGATCGTTGCCCATGCGCAATGGTGTGAAACCGGGGGGCGTATCGGCAAGCCGGTTGTGCTGAACAACGCCAATTTGAATTGCCTTGGATCGATCTCCGACCAGAATCTCACCGCTGTTTCCGCCAAGGGTGCCGTCTTTTCGGGCCTGGACATGCAGGGAGCCAAGCTACAGGGCGCAAACCTTGAAGGCGCTGACCTGCGTGGCTGTAACCTTCAAAAGGCCGATTTGCGGGGGGCCCGCCTTGCAGGGGCCAAGCTGGCTGGCGCTGACCTGAGGCACGCTGCCCTTGGGCCGCTCTATATGTCGGGCGGAAGGGTCATTGCCTGTGATCTCTCAGGTGCAAATCTTCGCCATGCCGACCTGTCCTTCGCTGATCTTCGCCACGCAAAACTTATGGGAGCGGAACTCTCGCGAGCCGATTTCACCGGCGCAGACTTGACCAAGACGGAACTGGCGGGTGCCGTTACTCTTGGTGCTAAAGGGCTGGCAGCGCAGACCGCCTAATTGTCTGCAATAGAAAGGACCGGCACCGCCAAGCACCGGTCCTCCTAAGACGGCTATGGGTTGGACGCTATGCGGCCTTTTCCCCTTCAATGAGCGAGGCCGAAGCCGGACCCACAGCGATGTCGATTCGCCGGGGCTTTAGGGCGTCGGGAAGTTCGCGCTTGAGGTTGATGGACAGCAGGCCGTCAGAAATCTGGGCCTCGGTCACCACCACATAGTCGGCAAGTTGGAACCGGCGCTCAAAGTCGCGCTCGGCCAGGCCGCGATGCAGGAAGCGCCGTTGTTCGTCATTGGCCGCCTTACGGCCTTGGACCGTGAGTAGGTTCTGTTTGACCTCAATGTTCAGTTCTTCGGGCTTAAAGCCAGCCACAGCCAGCTCTATCCGATAGGCGTTCTCGTCAGTCCGCTCGATATTGTAGGGCGGGTAACCTGAGGCCGTATCCGCAGTTGCGGTTTCGAGCAGCTGGGCCAGCCGGTCAAACCCGACCACAGAGCGATAAAGCGGAGAGAAATCGATCGTACGCATCTTGAGTAACATCCTTCTTGAAGCAGCAAGGGTGGGTGCGAAACGGTCGCGAGCCGAAGCCTCGCGGGGTTTCGGAAGGCCCGGAAATCCAGCGCCTTCGGATAACAGATGGGCGGGAAAAGGCGCGTTTCAAGGGCCACCGCGGGCGCATTTTGACCCGGCGGCGACAACAGGTTACGCCTGGACCTAAGATGCAGGTCGCCCCAACACTTTCACGTAGAGCCGCGCTGATTGGGACCCTGGCGCTTTCAGCCTGTAGGCCGGGTCAAGGACGTGCCCTACTGCCCATGTCGATTGGTCAGGCTGTTGCAGGGAATTGGCGTTCGGCCAGCGATCAGGCTCGGGATTTTTGGCGCCACCCCGTCGCAAGTCTTCAGTTCTGGGGTCTGCGACCTGGGGCGACGGTGGTCGAATTCTGGCCGGGGTCGGGATGGTATACCGATATTCTGGCCCCCTATCTAGCGTCCAATGGCGGGAAGCTTTATGCGGCCAATTTTCAGACCAATGACCCTAACGATCCTGCTGCCGCGCAGATTGTGAACGCCTATGTCCAGAAGCTGAGGCGCAAGCCAGAGCTCTATGGCGATGTGAGGGTGACCGCCTTTGGACCGACCAGCGGTCCTGTCGCGCCCCATGGGTCCGCAGATCTGGCGCTGTTTCTCCGTAACCTTCATAACTGGATCGCGGCTGGAATTGCCGAAAAGGCCTTCCATGACGCCTTTCAAGCCTTGAAGCCCGGCGGTCTGTTAGGTGTTGAGGAACATAGGGCCATCCCGGGCGGTACACCCGACATATTGGCCTCTGACGGCTATGTCCTAGAGAGCTTGGTGGTTCAGATGGGGCGAGAGGCGGGCTTTCTCTTTGAAGGAGATAGCGAAATCAATGCCAATCCTCTGGACACAAAGGATCACCCCTTTGGCGTCTGGACCCTGCCGCCAGTTCGCAGCTCCTCGCCGAGGGGGCTGCCGCCGGACCCAAACTTTGACCACCACAGATTTGACGCCATCGGCGAGAGCGACCGAATGACCCTGCGCTTTCGAAAGCCGCGCTGAGGCCTGCGTTAGCAGCGTTTACAAGGGTGCGTCGCCGGGCGACATTGTCACAGCACGACACGCGGGGACCCATGGCGACTCTAGAAGACCTTACCACCAAGATCGCCGATCTTTTTGCCGCAGACTCCGGGTTGGGCACATCGTTTAAGATTGATCTTAAGGGCGAAGGCTTCATCCACATCGGCGAGACTGGCGTCAGCAATGACGACTTGCCCGCAGATCTGACGGTCAAGGTCAGCCGCAAGGATTTGGAGGCCCTGGGCAAGGGCCAGCTAAACCCCATGACAGCCGTGATAACAGGTCGCCTTCAGGTCTCCGATATGTCTCTGGCCATGTCTCTGCAGCCGCAGATGCAGGCCCTCTTCGCCAAGCTGGCATAGGAACTTCAACATGCTTTCCGCTCCCCTGGTTTCCATCCCGCAAGCCCCTATTCCCCCAGGGGGAGCCGCCGAATGGGTGACGGGCGCTGGGGGCGCTCAGTTGAGGGCGGCCCTCTTCATGCCAAAGGTCAAGGCGCGGGGTTCTGTGGTCCTTTCGACGGGACGCACCGAGGCCATAGAGAAGTATTTCGAAGTGATCCAGGACCTACTGGATCGGGGCTTTGTCGTCCTATGTCAGGAATGGCGCGGCCAGGGTTTATCACATCGTGATCTGCCAGATCGACTCAAGGGTCATGCCAAGGGCGTTCAGCCCTATCTTGAGGACTATGCCGCGATCCTGGCCGCCTTTGAGGCGCGACTGCCCAAGCCTTGGCTGGCGATTGGCCACTCCATGGGCGGATGCCTGACCCTGATGGCTCTGGCTAAGGGACAAGCTTCAAGATTCGTTGGGGCCGTTCTCTGCGCACCCATGCTGGGTGTCCGCGCCCCGCCCATGGCGGGCTTGTTGGTGGCCGTGAATTTGCTGTTGGGTAAGAGCGCGGACTATGCCCGCCCGCCGGCGGGAAATCCTTATGAAGAAGCTTTTGAGGGCAATGTGCTGACCCATGATCCCGTACGGTTTGCGCGCGGACGGGCTCTGATTGCTGCCAATCATGACCTAGCCCTATCAGCGCCCACCTGGGGATGGATGGACTTTGCCCTGAAGGCCACGGGCCATCTTGGAGTCAAAGCCAATCTGCAGGGGGTGAAGATCCCGGTGCTGATCGTTTCGGCGGCTGACGACAAGCTGGTGACGGATACAGCCCAGCGCCAGGCCGCAGCAGACCTGCCAGATGGCCAATTTATCAGCGTCCTCGGTGCCGAACACGAGATCCTCATGGAAACGGACGACAAACGCGATCAATTCTGGATAGCCTTCGACGCCTTGGCAGACAAGGTCGCTCCAAAGCCTGCACCCATTGCGGTGCCGAAGGCGGTCGCAAAGCCAGATGCAAAGCCAAGGCCTGTGGCCAAGCCTGCTGTGAAGACGAAGACTGCCGCTGCGCCCAAGGCCGTTGCTAAAAAACCTGCAGCTAAGGCCTCTCCGAAACCTAAGGCTTAGAGCGCCGCCGGGCCTACCAAGGCCAGGGCGGCTTCGAGGCAGCGACGGTCGCCGGCAATGGCGACCTGTCCGCCGTATTGACCGACGGGGGCACCGCGCCAGTCGGTGACTATCCCACCGGCTCCCTCCATTAAGGGAATCGCGCTTTCAATGTCCCAGGATTTCAAGCCAGCCTCGAGGACCAGATCGAGGGTTCCGGCTGCTACCATGGCATAGGCATAGGCGTCACAACCGAAACGCGCCAGGCGCGCGGCCGCCCGAACCTGCTTCCAGACGGCCAGCTCTGGGGGCTTGAAACATCCGTCAGCGTCTGTGGTGGCGATGACCGCGGGACCGAGACCGTCGCAGGATCGGACCTTCAAGGGCCGAACGCCATCGCGAGAGATAAGGCGCGAT
>CAITHQ010000291.1 GCA_903892305.1 uncultured Alphaproteobacteria bacterium | reverse complement strand
TGATGCTCTGGTTATGGCCGACATTATCAAGGCGCGGGGCGGCCTGAGCGTCTTCGTAGCTAGGGACGGCTCGCGATTGTCGGCTTTTGTCGACGCTATGAGCTTTTTCTCACCCGGCCTTGAAATCATAGCTTTTCCGTCTTGGGATTGTCTCCCATATGACCGGATAGGGCCCTCTGCCGGTGTCGCTGCGCAGCGTATGACGACCCTCGCGCGGCTGGGACAGGGAATCAGTGGACCTCGACCAACCCTGCTGGTCACCACCGTTCCGGCCATTATTCAGCGGACCCCACCCATCAGCGCTGTCCGTGACGCCACCTATGCGACGAAAATTGGTCAGGCGGTCGAGATATCCGTCCTCGAGCGCTATTTCGCCATCAATGGGTATCAAAGGGCTTCGACGGTTTCAGAGAAAGGCGAGTTCGCCATACGCGGTGGGGTGATCGATGTTTTTCCGCCCAATGCAGAGGAGCCGGTTCGCCTTGACCTGTTTGGCGACACCTTGGAATCCATCCGGGGGTTTGACCCAGAAACTCAGCGTTCAACCAAGCAATTGAAGGACGTTACCCTCCTGCCGGTCAGTGAGGCCCTACTGGATGCGGCCTCTATTTCTCGTTTTCGGCGGGGCTATGTGGAAGCCTTTGGGGCACCGGGGGGAGATCCACTCTACGAGACCGTCACCGGCGGTGGCCGCCGTGCAGGCATGGAGCATTGGCTGCCCCTGTTCTACGAGAACATGGCGACCCTGTTTGACTATCTGCCCTCCAATACCCTGATTGCCATAGATCATTTGGCCGGCGAAGCCCGCGATGAGCGCATGGCGATGATTGCAGATGCCTACGACGCTCGAGCTCAGGCCGATCGCAAGGTTCATTACCATCCCCTGCCGCCAGAGGCGCTTTATCTGACGGATCAGGAATGGGTGCAGGCTCTGGCCGTGCGCGCGACCCGGCGGTTCTCGGGTTTTCGCACAGCAGAAGGCGATACGGTCATGGACCTTGGTGCTCGCCTTGGCAGGACCTTTGTCTCTGAGCGCCAGCAGGATTCGGTGAACCTGTTTCAGGCGACCGCAGACCACGCCAATCTCTTAGCGGCAGCAGGCAAACGGGTACTGTTTGCGTCCTGGTCGGAGGGATCCTCTGAACGACTAGGGGTGATGCTTGCCGATCATGGTCTGGAAGGGGTTGTCTACGCCCCTTACTGGGACGCAGCCAAGGCTGCTGATCCTAGGCGGCCTCAGCGCGTGGTCTTGCCCCTAGAGTCAGGATTTGAGACCGATACTCTGGCGGTCATCTCAGAGACGGATATTCTGGGTGATCGCTTGGCGCGGCCACGGCGGAAACGTCGGGCTTCTAATTTCCTGGCAGAGGCCTCGTCTCTGACCCAGGGTGATCTGGTCGTTCATATCGATCATGGCATTGGACGATATGCCGGGCTCAAGACCCTCGAGGTTCAGGGGGCACCGCATGACTGCCTTGAATTACACTACGGCGGTGATGCGAAATTATATCTGCCGGTCGAGAATATTGACCTGCTGACTCGCTATGGTGCTGAGGGAGACGGCGTCCAGTTAGATCGCCTGGGCGGTGCCGCCTGGCAGGCCCGAAAGGCCAAGGCTAAGGCACGTCTGCGCGATATGGCCGAAGGCCTGATCCGTATTGCTGCCGAGCGGGCCATGAAGTCCACGGACCCGGTTGATCCGCCGCACGGAGTCTTCGACGAATTCTGCGCCCGCTTCCCCTATGAGGAAACCGATGATCAATTGGCGGCTATCGGCGATATTCTTGAGGACCTGACCTCAGGCAAGCCCATGGACCGCCTGATCTGTGGCGATGTAGGCTTTGGCAAGACCGAAGTCGCCTTGCGGGCGGCGTTTGTTGCGGCCATGAGCGGCATGCAGGTGGCGATTGTTGCGCCGACAACCCTTTTGGCTCGACAGCACTTCAAGACCTTTTCCGAGCGCTTTCAAGGTTGGCCGATTAAGATCGGGCGACTGTCGCGCATGGTCCCAGCGAAGGAAGCTGCGGAGACTCGCGAAAATCTCAGGAAGGGTGAGATCGAGGTTGTTGTTGGAACCCACGCTGTGCTGTCCAAGCAGGTGGAATTCGACAATCTGGGCTTGGTCATCGTCGACGAAGAACAGCACTTCGGAGTCAAGCATAAGGAGAAGATGAAAGAGCTGCGTGCCGATGTGCACATGCTGACCCTTACAGCCACGCCCATTCCGCGGACTCTGCAGATGGCTCTATCGGGCATTCGTGAGATGTCGATCATCGCCACGCCGCCTGTAGACCGTTTGGCAGTGCGGACCTACATCACGCCCTTCGACCCCATAGTCATTCGTGAGGCCCTTCTTCGGGAAAAGTATCGTGGGGGCCAAGCCTATTACGTGGTGCCACGCATCTCAGATCTGACAGATCTCGAGAAATTCCTGCGTGAGCAAGTACCAGAAATCCGGTTCGTGGTCGGTCATGGGCAGATGGCACCAACCCAGTTGGAAGAGGTCATGACGGCGTTTTACGATGGGCAATATGATGTCCTGCTGTCGACCACCATTGTTGAAAGTGGTCTGGACATCCCGACCGCAAATACCTTGATTATCCACAGGGCAGACATGTTTGGCCTGGCCCAGCTCTATCAGTTACGCGGCCGGGTTGGGCGGGCCAAGGCCCGCGCCTATGCCTATATGACGACGCCAGCCGAGAAGCAGATTACCCTGTCAGCCGAGCGGCGCCTGAAGGTCTTGCAGTCCCTCGATAGCCTTGGAGCAGGTTTCCAACTGGCCAGCCATGACCTCGATCAGCGAGGGGGTGGTAACCTTTTGGGCGAGGAACAGTCGGGCCACATCCGTGAAATCGGTGTCGAGCTCTATCAGCAGATGCTGGAAGACGCAGTGGCTGAACTCCAGGAGCAGATCGGTAAGGAAGGGCTGACGTCAGATCGCGGCTGGTCGCCACAGATAAACACCGGAGCGGCCGTTCTAATTCCTGAGGCCTATGTTCCGGATTTGAATGTCCGTCTGGCGCTCTATCGTCGCCTGTCTGACGCGGAAAAATCCAGCGACCGTGAAGCCCTGGCCGCAGAACTGATTGACCGGTTTGGCCCCCTGCCAGCCGAGGCCGCTCAGCTGCTAAAAGTTGTTGCGATCAAAGGTCTATGCCGCGAAGCTAATGTATCTAAGATCGATGTGGGGCCAAAGGGTGCGGTAATTAGTTTCCGCAATGATATCTTCAAAGATCCCATGGCCTTGGTGCAGTTTGTTCAGAAAAATCAGGTCGCTTGGCGGATCAGGCCCGACCAAAAGGTTGTGGTCAAGGGAGAGTGGGAGACCTCCGTGCAAAGGCTCAATGCTGCGGAGAAGGTATTGGTGGAACTCGCAAGGTTGGCAGGCTAGCTCGCCTGTTGCTGAGCCCGGGCTGCGGCCTGTTCTAGTGCCTTGGCCACACCATCAGGAACTTGGACTTCGGCGACGCCAATATCAAAATCCACCACAAAAGGCGCCTTGCCATCGCCCGCCTCAAAAGCTGTGCATCCAATCACAGCGGCAATGCGTTCCCCCGCTGCTTTTGCGGCTTCGTAAGTGGTGGCCGGCAGGGCCAGTGCAAAGACCTCAGCCGATAATCGACCCGCTGTATCTTCGACCCGCACCAAGCGACTGATCATGGAGCCGATCTGCGGAATAGCGCGGTCTAGCCAGGTGGATTTACGCGCCTCGGCGATTTCAGGGCGGTCTGCGACCCTGAGAACGCAGACTGAGAGTGGCCTGTTACGCAACCGTGCACTTGCGGCCAGTCTTTGCAGATGATGCGCGAACAGCGGGCGGGTAAATAGGCCTGTGGCCGGGTCCATTAGGCCAGAGCTTCGCGCCTTCTCTAGGGCCCGTCGGATGGCTGACTGCCGGCGAAAATTGCGGGCAAGTTCTATCACCCGGCGGGCGGTTTCAACCTCGGGAGTATCAGGCGAGGCCACATCAGACACCCCACGATGATAGGCTTCACTCAGGGTTCCATAGCTATCATTGCGCATATAGAGCAGGGCGGGGGTGTGATAGAGGCGCGTGTTTCTGCGCATGCCAGCGGCGATTGAAAGCGCCTCTTGGCTGTTTTCGCCAGCCCAAAGCACGACTGCGTCGAAGGGGCGTTCGTGCAGGTAATCGAAGGCTGTATAGGCGGTGAATGCACCAACTACTTCTGCACCCGTTTGCGACAGGGCATTGGAGAGCGCCAGGAATTGCGGCGCTGGTTCGCCAATCGCCAGGACCCTGAAGAGGCTATTGTCGGCTTCCGGTGCGTCCAAGAGACGGCCATGGTCGGAGAAGGTCTCGCGGCGGAGATCAAATTCTTCTTCGGAAATGGCGGTTCGGACCAGTGTCTCGAGCCGCAAGGCCGCCTGTGCAGGATGGACAGGTGCTACCAGGGTGAGATCAAAACCTAATGTGTTGTTTTCCGGGTGCGGATCGCCAATGGCAATAACCGGCAAGCGCCGCGGCGCACAGGCTGCGCGCAGTCGTCGGGCCAGCCCTAGGCCTTCTTCACCTAAGCTGTTGAGGTCAACGATTGCCGCTTCGACACCCAGGTCCCCCAGGGCCGCGACGGCGGCATAGGGCCCGCGGGCCGTAACTGTGCGCCAGCCCAGGCGGTCAAGGCCTTCAGACAGGGGCCCTGCTAGGGCGTCATCCCGCGCAATGATGAGCACTCGCGCATGGACTCCTAACGCCATCCCTGAGAAATCCTTTTCCTCGATACCTATTGTCGTCACGCAGGTTGAAAGCGTGAGTCGGCTCGTATCTAGCCTATACAGGTGTGATGGCGAACGACAGAGATGCATTTTCGGACGAGGAGTCGAAATCCATGGACCAACCCCTTCGAGGTCAGACTGCGGTCATTACGGGAGCTTCTGGCGGTCTGGGCGGGCATTTCGCGCGGCTATTGGCCAAGGCTGGTGCCCAAGTCGCGGTTACGGCCCGACGTTTGGACTTAGTAGAGACCCTCGCCGGAGACATCGCCGCTAGTGGAGGTCGTGCCATGGCCCTGCGGCTGGATGTGGCGGACGCCGGCTCTATCCCCAAGGCTTTCGATGAGATCGAGGCCGGGCTAGGTCCCATTTCAATCCTGATCAACAATGCCGGTGTCGGCGGTGAAGGCTTGGCTCTCGATCTGAGTCTTGAGGACTGGGATCGGACCTTCGATGTCAATGTACGTGGTGTGTTTTTTTCCGCTCAGGCCGCCGCGCGCTTGATGTTTGCCAATGACACGGCAGCCCAAGGCAAGGCCCGGATTGTCAATATCGCGTCAGTGGCCAGCCATACCGTCCTGCCGGGGCTTAGCGCCTACAACGCATCGAAGTCAGCTGTGGCCATGCTGACCAAGAGTTTGGCGCGCGAATGGGGGCGGAAAGGTATTGCCGTGAACGCCCTGGCCCCAGGATACATACTCACAGACATAAATGCGGGGTGGTGGGAGACAGAAGGCGGGCAGAAGCAGTTAAAGGGCTTTCCGCGCCGACGCCTGATGGAGGCCGACGAACTCGACGCGGCTTTCAACCTGCTCTGTGGGCCAGGTGCCAAGGCAATTTCAGGGACATTGATTACGGTCGATGATGGCCAGACCCTGCCGGGCGGCGGATAGGCTAGCTATTGATGCAACCAGACACTTGCCTAACCAAGGGGCAGGGGACTTAGACCAACGCAAAATACAGGGAGACTAAACATGGGCCAGGGTCCGCTTTCCGGTTTGAAGGTTATCGAGTTCGCAGGCATTGGGCCGGGGCCATTCTGCGGCATGTTGTTGTCGGACCTTGGCGCTGATGTGGTGCGGATTGACCGCAAGGGGCCTGGCCGTGCCAGCCCCGCTGATATCACCGCGCGAGGTCGGCGTTCCGTCGCCCTGGACCTGAAAAATCCTTCGTCGATCGAAACCTGCCTTAAGCTGATGGAAACGGCAGACGCCGTTTTTGAGGGCTTCCGCCCCGGCGTTATGGAGCGCTTGGGTCTTGGCCCTGATGTGGCCTTGGCTCGCAATCCCAAGCTGGTCTTTGGTCGCATGACCGGGTGGGGACAAACCGGGCCCTATGCCAATGCTGCTGGGCACGACATGAACTACATCGCAATCACCGGTGCGCTGCATGCGATTGGGACCAAGGACAAGCCAATCCCCCCGCTGAACTTGGTCGGCGATTTCGGAGGCGGCGCTCTCTATCTGGCTTTTGGTCTCTTGGCTGGGGTGATCAACGCCAGAGCGACTGGACAGGGTCAGGTGATTGACTGTGCCATGAGCGATGGCGCGGCCTCGCTGATGTCGATGTTCTATGGCTTTAAGGCTTCGGGTGCGTGGAAGGAAGAACGGCGCGCCAACCTGCTGGATGGCGGTGCCCATTTCTATGACACCTACCAATGCTCTGACGGGAAGTGGGTCTCCATTGGATCGATAGAGCCGCAGTTCTACGCCCTTCTTCTAGAAAAGACCGGGATCAAGGATCCGGCCTTCGCCGCCCAGATGGATCGCAACAGCTGGGACGACTTACGGGTAAAGCTTGCGGCAGTCATGGCGACCAAGACCCGGGATGAATGGTGCGTTTTGATGGAAGCGACCGACGTTTGCTTTGCGCCAGTACTCGATCTGGATGAAGCCCCAAAACACGCCCATAATCAGGCCCGCGAAACCTTTGTGGAAATTTCAGGGGTGATCCAACCCGCCCCTGCGCCCCGTTTCTCGGCCACGCCGGGCAAGATTCAAGGCCCTCCGCCTGCCATCGGCGCTCACGATACCGAAGCTCTCACCGATTGGGGTTTTTCATCTTCAGACATCGAGTCCCTGAAGGCCTCGGGTGCTCTAGCCTGACGTCTTTGATCTAGGTGAACCGGAGCCACGGGTTTCGTTCAGGCTCGGTTCAGGGCGATCTTGAGAAAGTCCGAGTGTCGGTCGTCACACATCCTGTCCCTCACGTGACGACAGATAGATGGAACACTCCCCCATCGACGGCGCGCCGCCCGCAACCCGGCGCGCCGTTTCCATTTTGACCTCTTGTCTTGTGAGAGAGTCATGCGCACCTTGCGCCGATGAAACGCCCCATCGAGCCTCGGCCAATCACCGCACTCGCCTGGGAAGTGGCGGCTCGGTTAAGACTGACTGTGGCCATCTTTCAGCGGTCACTGACACGGCTTTGGGGCCGAGATGTCATGCTCTATGTGGGCGGTGTGTCTTTTTTTATCATGCTGGCGGTCTTCCCCGGTGTCGCGATCCTGGTTGGGGTTTACAGCCTGCTCGCCGATCCAGCCGAAGCATCGCGGCAAGCGGCGGTTTTGGCGCATTTGATGCCAGAAATTGCCCGTAGCCTGTTTGAGGAGGAACTGTCCCGCTTGGGTCGTGCACCCCTCCAGGCGGTGTCCACCCAGAGCGGCCTAGCCTTGATCATTGGCGGCTATGCGGCCCATCGGGGATTTAAGGCTCTTCTAGCGGGGCTCTCTTTCATTCACGAAGAAGAGCGGCCCCATGGGTTTTTGGGGTTTAATCTTATTGCGCTGGTCGTCTTGATCGCAGCCTTCGTCCTGTTGAGCATCCTGTCCGCAGCCTTCTTGTCTCTCAGAGTCTTGGCGGCAGCCTTTGACATTCGGCCGTTACACGGTCTGCCTTGGCTCTTCAGTGAGTGGACCTGGGCAAGCCTCGGCGTCACGGTGGCCATGGGGCTGATTTATCGATACGCCATGTCCCGCAAGCCCGTGGCCTGGATAGCCTCTCTGGCCGGTGGCGCAATTGCTGCTGGACTGTGCCTTTTTATGTCCTGGGCGTCTGCGTTTTATGTTGAGCAACTGGCTCATCTTGGCGCCACCTATGGCTCGGTAACAGCGGTTGTGGTCTTGCTGATCTGGCTGTCCTGGAACGTCAATGCGGTGTTTTTCGGCGGTGCCTTGGCGACTGAAATTGAGATTGCTTTAGAACAACAGGCAAGATCTTCAGCCGAGAATTCACATTAGAATTCTAGTATTTTCTTATTCGAAAACAAAATCCTGAGGCCATATTCTCCCGCGATAGTATTTCCAGTCCAACTTGTGTCACAAAGTGGGGAACATCAATCCGAGCCATGGGATCGTCAGCATAGAGGATGAGGATGGCACCGACCGGTGCATCCTCTGCAGCGCGACGTAGGCGCAGGGTGGGGACAGGGCATTGGTGCCCTCGTGCATCGATGACAATCTCAAGGGGTTGCGTCATCGACGCGGTATCGCTTTGAGGACCAAGGGGGCGAGCCCCAATGCGATCACGCGAGCACCCTGGGCCGTGGGGTGGATGCCGTCTCTCTGCCGTAGGCTGGGTCCGACGCCCGCCATGAGGTCTGGGTAGAAGGTCAAATGATGTGCCTTAGCGAGTTTGGAAAAGGCCTCGGTGAAGTCTCTGACATAGCTTGCCCCAATTACAGTGGGGGGCTTTAGCCCAGCGAGGAGGACTGGGATGCGTCTGACCTCCAGTCTGGTGACTATGGCTAAGAGGTTGCGCGCGGTGATTTTTGGGTCGAGGCCTTGTAGAAGGTCGTTGCCACCCAGCGCAAGAATACAGAGGGCGGTGTCACTTTGGACACTGAAGTCTACCCTTGCCAATCCATCAGCGGTCGTATCCCCAGAGACGCCTGCCCCTCGCACAACGAGCGTTGGATCATTACGATGCAGCACTGTCTCTAATTGTGCTGGCAAGGCTTGAGAGGCAGGAAGTCCCAGACCTGCTGTAATCGAATCCCCTAAGATGGTGACGACCTTTGCCTTGGCCGCCAAGGCAGGGAGGGCGAAGCTCGCAAACGCCATCGGGAGTAAGGATCGTCGAAGCATGTCTCGCCTGAAGCCGTGGGAACGCTTATCTAAAGCAGGACCATCTGGGTGACAGCCAATCAAATGATTTCGCCCACGATTTCATAAACTGATGAGGCGCGCTTCCTTGTTCGAATTTCCCCTTCGTCTTTCTAAGGTCTGCCTGACGCTTCCATCCACAGCGGGCCCGGTAAACATCCTGCGTGAGGTCGACCTTGAAATTCGTCCTGGCGAGCGCGTCGCCGTTACCGGACCCTCTGGATCGGGTAAGTCCTCGCTGATTTCCGTAGCTGCCGGGCTCGAGCGGCCTACCTCCGGGCAGGTGGAATTATTCGGAGCGGATCTCGGCAGCATGGATGAGGACGGTCGGGCGAGGTTGAGGCGGGGTAGGGTCTCTCTGGTCTTTCAGGCCTTTCATCTTCTCCCAAACATGACGGCGGAAGAGAACGTGGCGGCACCCCTGGAGATTGCCCGGACTCCCAACGCCCAGGTCATTGCGCAGTCTTGGCTTGGAAAGGTGGGCTTGGGAGGACGTCGGACTCACTACCCCCATCAACTTTCCGGTGGCGAGCAGCAGAGAGTGGCCTTGGCTCGGGCCCTGGCAGGCAGGCCTTCCCTTCTGTTTGCCGATGAGCCGACCGGTAACCTGGATAGTGCCAATGCATCCCTCGTTGCAGATCTGATGTTCGATATGGTGGCCGACGTAGGAGCCGCCCTTGTGCTGGTCACCCACGACCTTAATTTGGCCGAACGGGCAGACCGTATTGTACTCATGCGGGATGGGGCGATCGTCTCGTGACTTGGCTGTCGCTGCGCTTTGCCAGACGGGAATTACGGTCTGGGCTCAAGGGCTTTTGGATATTCCTGGCCTGTCTTGCCTTGGGGGTGGCGGCGATTGCTGCGGCAGGATCTACCGCTGAAGCCTTCCGTCGGGGACTAGCGTCTCAGGCCGGTGAAATTCTGGGCGGTGATATCGCCCTGACGGTCGAGCAGATGCGCTTTTCGGCGTCAGAGCGGCGGTCCTTCGCCGGACTTGGCCAGACTTCCTGGGCGGTAAGCACCCGAGCTATGGCGCAATCCCTTGAGGGGCGTCGCCGGCTGGTAGAACTGCGCGGTGTCTCAGAACGCTATCCTTTAGCGGGGACTGTCGAACTACGTGGCGCGTCGAGCCTTGAGTCGGCACTCTCACAGGGTCCTGATGGGACCTTCGGTGCCGTCATTGAGCAGGACCTGCTGAACCGCTTGAGCCTGAAACTCGGCGATCGATTTCAGGTGGGTAGCTTGCCACTGATCGCACGCGCTGTGCTGATCCAGGAGCCTGACAGACTATCTCGGGGCTTTGCCCTCGGCCCCCGGGTTTTGGTCCGCGACGCGGCTGTCGAGCAGGGCGGGTTCTTGACATCGGGACTGCCGTTTTCCGAGACCACACGGATTTTGTTGCCCCCTGGCGCTTCCCTTGAGGCTGCAAAAGCCAGACTTCAGAAGCTTCTGCCTCTTGGCCAGGCGCGGGTGCGGGATCGTAATGATGCAGCGCCAGGCATCCATCGGCTCATCGACCAACTGGAGTACTTCCTGGGGTTCATCGGTCTGGCCGCGCTTGTGGCGGGAGGGCTTGGAGTCTACGGCGCTGTTTCGGCCTACCTAGACTCCAAAACCGCTTCTATCGCCGTGCTTAAGGCCCTGGGTGCAGATAGCGATCTCATTCGAAATACTTATCTTCTGCAAATCGGGGCCCTGGCGGGTTTGGGGATCGTCCTAGGCTTAGCGCTCGGGGCCATTGCGCCCCTAATCCTGGGCGCAGCCATCGGTAATAGCCTGCCCATTCCAGCTCTGTTTGCGATCTACCCAGGTCCACTGATCAAGGCTGGAGCCTTTGGAGTGCTGGGTGCCGCGGCGTTTTCCCTTGGGCCCCTGGGTACTGCCCGGGCGACGACGCCTGCAGCCCTTTTTCGCCAGACAACCCAGTCAGGATTTCATCTCTCTGCAGAGACCTTGTTGTCAGGCCTGGCGGCACTAGGCCTTGCAGCCCTAGCCATAGCCATGGCGCCGACCCCAATAGCGGCTGTGGTGATGATGGTCGGCGTCATCGTCGCTTTTGGTCTTCTCTGGGGGATTGGCCGACTTGGAGCCTTCGTCGCAGGGCGCTTAAGAGCTAAAACCAAGGGCCCCTTGCGTCTTGCCCTGGCAAATCTGGCTGGGCCGGGATCGGCCGCGCGGACGGCGGCCCCTGCCATAGGCCTTGGCGTGGCCTTGCTTGCGGCCGTGGTGCTAATTCAATCGAGCCTCCTGCGCCAGGTCGCAGAAATCGCGCCACAAACCGCCCCGGCTCTGGTTTTCACCGATATACCCGGAGACACGGCTGCTGACTTTGACCAGGTTGTAGCCGTCGCGTTTGGGCGGACTCTAACGCCAGATATCTATTTGCGGGCCCCCTTCGCGACGGGGCGTATTCTGCGTGTTCGTGGCAGCCAGGTGGATACTAACTCTATCCCACGCCAGCAGAGATGGGCCTATGATCAGGATATTTCCGTCTCTGCCCTCGGTGCTGAACCCGCCAATTCGGGGATAGTTGCTGGCCAGTGGTGGCCATCGAACTATGCGGGTCCGCCGCTGATCGCCGTTGAGGTAGAGGCGGCCAAGGGGGCGAACATCAAGGTCGGCGACACCCTGACGGTTTCCCTGCTGGGGCGAGAGATCGAAGCCAAGGTTGCGGTTTTGCGGCATGTGGACTTTGGAGGGTTCAATGCCAGCTTCCCATTGGTGGTGAGCGCAAACACCTTGGCCGGCGCAAGTCTTCGCCAAGTCGCCATTGCCAAGGCATCTCGAGGTCAAGAAGCGGCCGTCACGGAGGCCCTAGGGCGAGATTTTGCGGGGGTGAATGTCATCTCCGTGAGAGAACAGCTCGAAGCAGCGACCGACCTCTTCAACCGTCTGGCCCTGGCGATCCGAGGTGCCGCCGCGGTCGCTGCGCTTGCAGGGCTCTTGGTGCTAGTGGGCGCCATCGCCGCCCGCGCCCAGGCCCGAACGCGTGAGGCAGCTATTCTCAAGGCCTTGGGGGCCAGTCGTGGTCAAATCCTGGCCGCCTATGTGATGGAATATGGAGCCGTCGGCATCATCGCGGGTGCGG
The DNA here is from genome assembly GCA_903892305.1 of uncultured Alphaproteobacteria bacterium. Lineage (GTDB taxonomy): Bacteria > Pseudomonadota > Alphaproteobacteria > Caulobacterales > Caulobacteraceae > Phenylobacterium. The sequence continues at coordinate 1,040 of CAITHQ010000291.1, read as the reverse complement.
CTGGGGTGGGGCTTGGCTATGCCGCTGCCTGGCCAGTCGTAGTCCTGGTCTTTAAGGCTCACTGGGCTGTTGACTGGGGCGGAGTCTTCACCCTGGTCCTTGGAGCCGCAGTGATCGCCGGGTTCGGCGGACTTGCTGCGTCGATGCAGGCGCTTTCCAAACGACCAGCCGCAGCCCTTCGAGCCGATTAGTCCTTTCTAGGCTCCAAGATGTCTCCCAGGCGATCTGGCGTCCCGGCTATGCGCTCAAGGCGCGGATAGCGCAGGCCGCCCTTATAGGCCAATTGCACGGTCTTATAGTGCTCGCCAGCCTTGACGATCAGGTTGACGACGCCAGACGTTTTGGCCTCGGTGACAGCTGCTTTCAGACGATCCTGATCAAAGGCCCAGCCATTTACGGCCACGATTTTTTGGCCAATGGAGAGTCCAGCATCGAAAGCAGGGCCTTCCCAGAAAACGTTCAGCAGGTCGCCATCCTTATTGACCGACAGGCCAAGGGAATAGGTCAGGTCTGCACTCTTCCGCCGGGCTTCTGAGCTGACAAAATAGGGCGTTGGGGTTTCGGTGTAGACCAGTTTGTAGCCACCCCGGGTCAAGCCATCGAGGGGCGCACCCGGACCGTGTCCTTCCAGGCGAGTCTTTAAGAAGGTCGCCCAGTCATAGGGAACCACCCGGTTCAGGGTCGCAACCACATCGTCGAACCTGTAGGTCAGTTGGGTCCAGTCGCCGTCATTGACCCCGAAAAAGGCCTTGGCGAAGGTGTCCAGCGACTTGGTCCCGCCGGTCTTTTCCCGGATCAGGGTGTCGGCATCAAGCCAGATCAGCTGGCCTTCGGAATAGTAGTCCTCGCTACGCTGATAGCTGGTCCACCCCTGGGGGCGACGCTGGGCGATGACAGGGTCGTTTGTGGTGTCGCTCATTTGTCGCCAGCCGCGTCCCACCCGATTGTCATAGGTCGCAGCGGTGGAGGCGATGGCGTCGAGGGCCTCCTGCTTGGTTAGGAGGCTCGAGCGCGCCGCCAGTATATAACCCCAGTACTGG